>NZ_JBNDHY010000050.1:0-29080 GCF_056755315.1 Monashia sp. HAY1-2A | reverse complement strand
TCCGTCGTCGGCAGCGTCAGATGTGTATAAGAGACAGTTACCGACCTGACGGCCCCACCACTTGCCCAGGCCCCACGTGTCCCCGGCGTAGGTCGCCGCGAGGACGGCGATGCCCAGAGCCTCGATCCAGTGGCTGTCGACGAGCGGGTTGGTCATGCCCGTGGCCCCGAGCGGGAACTCGGCCAGGTACATGAGGGCGAGGAGAACCGCACCGGTCCAGGCCGCGATCTTCAGGCCTGCGCCGGCGATGAGGGCGACGCCGATGCCGAGGAGGCCGGCCATGAAGACCCAGTCGGCCCACGGGCCGGCGATGCTCTTGAAGAACCCGGCGAACGGGCCCTCCGCGTGCTTCATGAAGCCCTGGGCCGGGGTGCCGCCGTTGATCCACGCCTTCGCGGCAGGAGTGGCGTAGCCGAGGCCGAAGAGCTTGTCGAAGAAGGGCCAGAGGAAGGTGAACCCGAGGACGAGCCGCAGGCCGGCCAGCAGCTTGCGGGCGATGTTCGAGCGGACGACCTCCTCCTGGAACGTGACGACACCCTTGGTCGGGTCGTGCCTCGGGGTGCCGGCGGTGCCCGATGCGCCGCTGACGGGGGTGTCACGGTGGATGGTGGCCATGGTGCTCAACTCCAGAACTTCGAGGTGTTCCGGCAGCGTCTCTGTCGGTACTACAAACGGTAGTAGTAGCGGCCATCTACGACAAGGCGTAGGAGTGTGATCCCGGGAACAGCCGCGAACGGCCGTTCAGCGGCGCGTGCGGATCAGGGTCGGCACCTCGAGCTCACCCGGGTCGTCGGCGAGCTCGCGGACGAGGTCCGCGACGGCGTCGAGCGACGCGCACACCGCCGCGTAGCTGCCGTCGAGGCGGATGGGCCGGCACAGGATGCGGGTGCCCGCGTTGCGGATGACCATCTCCGACTGCGGCGAGCGGGTCGCGTTGCAGTGCACGAGCAGGCCGGTCGGCAGGCCCATCGCCGTCGTGTACGCCACGAGGTCGACGTAGTCACGCGAGACGAGGTAGCCGTCGGCCCCCATCGAGTACTTCGCGTCACCGACGAGCACGACCTCGGTGCCCCGACGCACGACGAGGTCGGGGGCCATCGTCACGGCGCGACCCTCGTCGAGCCACACGTCCGCCTCGGTCTCGATGCGCAGCTCGGGGGCCAGCCGGTGGTCCAGCTCCTGGACGATCCACCGACGGAAGAGGTCGTCCATGTCGACCATGAGGCTGTTGGCCTGCTGGTCACCGGACTGGTGCGACAGGGACATCGCCTGCAGCACGAGCCGCGAAAGGCGCATGGCGTCGTGGTAGTGCTCGTTGAGACGGGTCACCGGCACCGGCACCGCGTGCAGCGTCGCGGGGGTGTCGCTGACGCCCTCGAACCGGCCGAGGACCCGCAGCGCCTCACGCCGCACCCGCGGGGCGAGCTGCGGCCACGAGAGCATGGCCTGCAGGGTGCAGCGGAACAGCTGGTTCTCGCGGATGTCGTTGGTGAAGTCGTCGAAGCGGCACTGTGGCTCCGCGGCGTTCCACGGCCGGCGCGCGAACTCCTCGACGAGGAGGCGCCCGCGGATCGTGCGCATGCGCTCCTCCCGGGCGACGTAGCCGTGGACCAGTCCGCGCATCGTCGCGGTGTCGATGAGGCGGATGGCGAAGTAGGCGACGCCGTCGATGAGCTCGTCGGTGTCGCTCCACGTCACGTGCTCGTGGTCGAAGGCGTCGGGCGAGACGCCGGCGCCGAGCATCGCGAAGAAGTTGGTCACCGACACCCGCGGCATGACGCGGACGACGAGCCCGGGCACCGCGAGCGCACCCACCCAGCTCGTGGCACCGATCGTCACGACGTCGGGGTCCGCGGTGGCGTGGACGACGAGCCGCTCCCCCGCCGCGGTGACGAGGGCGGCGCGGGTCACGCGGTCGAGCCGGACCGGCCCTGAGCGTCCGTGCTCGGGGATCGGGGGGAGCTCGATCGTCATCGGCGGGTCACCCGCGTCACGGCCGGCTGAGGTCGAGCTGGCCGTAGCGGGCGACGACGTTCTCCCAGCGGAACTGGGCCAGCTCGTGCTCGCGACCGTAGAGCTGGTCCTCGATGAACGGGTAGACGTTGTAGTCCCAGATGCGGCGCAGCGCCGCCTCGTCGTCGAGCCCGGGACGCATGAAGTAGCTGTGCCCGATCTGCAGGTGCGGCCCCCTCAGGGCCCGGCGCAGGTCCTCGTTGACCCGGTCGACGAGGTCGGCCACCCACACCGGCCCGTCGTTGGCCTCGAGCCAGCGGCGCAGCAGTCCCTCCATCGGCCCGTCGTGCGGCATGAAGGGCACGAAGTCGAACCGGCGGCGCAGGGCCGCGTCGACGAGGGCGATCGAGCGGTCGGCGGTGTTCATCGTGCCGATGAAGTAGAGGTTCGGCGGCAGCTCGAACCCCTCGTCGGGTCGGTAGCTCGTCTTCACCGAGTGCGAGCGGTACTCGAGGAGGAAGAGCAGCTCACCGAAGACTCGCGGCAGGTTGGCCCGGTTGATCTCGTCGATGATCATGATGTGCGGCGTCAGCGGGTCGGCCTCGGCCGCCTCGGCGAGCAGCGCGAGCGGCCCCTTGCGCAGCTCGTAGACCATCTGGCCCTGGTGGTCGATCTGGGGCCGGAAGCCCTCGAAGAAGTCCTCGTAGCTGCTGCTCGGGTGGAACTGGACGATGTCGCGCTTGGCGGGGTCGGGCTGCAGCGCCGCCGCGAACCGCTGCGCGAGGTAGGTCTTGCCCGTGCCGGGCGGCCCGTAGAAGATGACCTGCTTCTTCTCCTCGAGGAGGGCGCGGATCTCGCGGAGGAACGACTCCTCGATGAGCAGCTCCTGGGCGGCCTCGCCGATCGCGTCGTGGTCGGGGACCAGGGCCTTGTCGGAGCGCCGCATGACCCAGTGGGCGAGCTGGGCCTGGCCCCACGGGTCGTCGGGCAGGAGCGGGTCGAGCACCTGCTTGAGCAGGGCGTTGGTCTCGACGTGGGTGCGGCCCCGCGACTTGCCCTCGGTCCAGCGCGCCGGGCCGCCGAGCCGCTTGAGCATCGCGACCTTGCCCGAGTCGCCGCCGAGGGTGAACAGCGGCAGCCAGTGCTCCGGGTGGGCGATGGCGAACAGCTTGAGCACGACGCTCTCGCCGAATCCCTGGACGGGCAGGTCGTCGGAGCCGAGGACCCGGTTGATCCGCTCCTCGTCGCGCCCGTCGCCCCAGAGCAGCTCGCGGACCATGAGGCGCAGCTGGTCGATGCCGGCGGCGTCGAGGGCGTTGATCGAGCTGATGAGCACCGACTGGGCGCCGATGTCGCCGTACCCGCGCGTCGAGACGATGCGCTTGAACGTCGGCAGGTCGAAGTCCTCGAGGCCGTCCTTGCCGAGGCACGCGGCGAACACGCGGCGCTGCTCCTGGTGCCACGCGTCGCGCTCGTTCGGGTAGGGCCGCTCGGCGCGGAACAGCTCGGCCTCGCTGTCGAGGTCGACCATGGCGGCGAGCTCGAGCTCCGGGTCGTCGACGCCGCCGCGCTGGCTCGAGCTGAGGAAGCGCAGCAGCGGCGTCAGGGAACGAGCGGTCGCGACGACGTCGTCGGCGAAGTCGGCGCGGCCGAGGGCCTCGTCGCCCTTCCACCAGCGCCCCGCGAACACCTCGCCGGAGGCGTACTCGCGCCCCGCTGGCTCGAGCCGGTCCGGCCGGCCGTCCTCGTGCACGCGGACGAACGTCAGGCCCCGCGGCAGGTGCTCCTGCACGAGGCCGGCGACCTCGCGGAGCTGCTGCTCGCCCTCGCCCTCCCAGCCGCCGTGCAGGCCGAACGCGACGCCCGACGGCGTGACCCAGAGCCGGAAGCCGGGGGCGCCGGCCCCGCCCACGAGGATCCACGACGCGTAGAGGTCGGAACGGTAGGCCGAGTCCTCGCCCGCGTGGCGCTGGAGCGCGAGCGTCGGGGCCTCGAGGTAGAGCCCGGTCTCGGCCGAGAGCCGCTCGATGAGGCTGTCGGAGACGTGGTCGGCCTCACCGCGCAGCTGCCGGGCGAGGTCGGCGGCGCGCTCCTCGTGCCGGGCGCTCGGGTAGCCGGTGGCCGGGCGGAACTCGGCCGCCAGCTCGGCGGCCTCGACGCAGACGTCGAGGATCTTCGGCGCGATCCCGACGAACGCCTCGGTCTCCTTGAAGTACCAGAGGATGCGGGCCGCGTAGCGCGGGTCCTCGGGGCGCAGGGCCGAGCAGAGGTCCGCGAAGGCGACGTACCGCTCGGCGTGGCTGAGGCCGCGCTCGAGCCACCCGAGGCGCTGGAGCATGTGGGGCGCGTTCTCCCACATGTGCGGCCAGGCGCCGCCGTCGTCGGTGGACCAGAAGAGGGACAGGACGTACGCGGTCTGGGCCGGGCTGGGGGCCCGGTGCCCGCGAGAGCCCCCGCGAGCCAGGAAGGCCTCGATCGCCTGGAGCTTGTCGCCGGCGTCCTGGGGCGAGGCGGGGGTCTGCAGCGTCAGCTTGAGCAGCCCGACGACCTCGGCGTGCTCCGCGTCCGCGCGCCGCGCGAGCGTGGCGAGCCACGGCCCCCCGACCGGGCCGAAGCCGACGTAGGGGCCGTCCTTGCGGGCCCACTGGTTCATCGCCTCCTTGAAGGCGACGAGGTCGCTGCTCGCGACGAGGTCGGCGAGGATCTCTCGCAGCTCCCCGTTACGAGCCGCCCGCTCGGCGTCGAGCTCCGTGAAGAGGGCCTGGGCGTCCTTGTCGGCCTCGGCCGCACGCTCGATGAGCGTGTACTTGGCGCGCCATCGCTTGACGTCGACGGTGTCGGTGCGTGTCATCAGGCTCCCTTGCACGCCCTCTGCTCGGGCGTCGTAGTGACTGCGCGTGTGGAGGTGCGCACAGGACCGCGCAAAAGGTTACCTGTCGGTCGTCGCTGCTCCGAACTCGCGGCCCTCCCCATCGGCTGACCTTCGGATCACGCCGCCTTCGTGCCCCGGCTGGTGCGGATCGGTGACGCGCCGTGCCCCGGCCTCAGGCGGACGGACGCGTGCCCGGGCCCCCGGCGGCGGCCTCCCCGGGCGGCCCCGGAGGCCTCCCGGCCGGGTCGTCGCGCTGCGCGGCACGCCTCAGCAACGCGTCCTCGTCCTCGGCGTCGGGCATCCAGCGCGCCCCGGCCTCGCCAGAGCTCTCCTCCGAGGACGGTCCCCCGAAGGCCGACCCGTCCTCGTCCGCCTCTGCCGCCTCACCGGCCTCGTGCGCCTCGTCGCCGCCCACCGCGGCCTCACCGCTGGTGTCGGGCAGAACCCGTGTCACCCGGTGCACGGTGAGCACCCAGGTCAGGCCGCCGCCCAGGAGGAACGCGACGAGCGCGAGCAGCCACTTCACGGCCGCGCCTGCCCTCGTGCGTGGCCGGCGGATGACACGTCGGCGAAGGCCTCGTCCGCCGAACGAGCGGGCACGCGGGCCGCCGAGACCGCGATCGCGACGAGCGAGCCGACGACGAAGCCGACGACGCTCCACAGGAACGGGCTCCAGAAACCGGCGGAGGACCGTCCGAGCAGGCCGAGGACGACCGTCACGACGACCAGCGCCGCCCACCACGTGCCGCCGACCTCACTGCGGTAGGCCCGGGTCACCCGCGTGCCGTCCTGCTGCCCGGCCATCGATCCTCCGCCCACGCGCCGTTCGTACCCGGCCGGCCCGGCCGGGCGTCTCACCGTGACGGTACCCGGGGCGCGGCACCGCGCCACCACCCGGCTCAGGCGGCCGCGCAGCCGCTCTCGGGTGGGATCGCCCGGACGTCGTCGCGCCCGGCGACCGCGACGGCGTGCAGTCGGACCCCCGCGTCACGGCACGCGGCCTCGAAGGCGTCGCGTCGTCGGCGGTCGCCGGGGGTGGCGTCCGGGGCCCCCGGACGGGCGAGCACGAGGGCGACGTCGTGGACCTCGTGCCTGGTCAGCTCGGTGAGGAACCGCCGCAGCACCTCCGGCGCCTCCGTGCCCTCGGGCAGGCGCACCGGTTGCAGGAGGCGTCCGTTGGGATGGCAGAGCAGGACGTACGCGGCGCCGTCGGACCTCGACCGCTCGGTGGCGATGAGGTCGGCGACGCCCTCGAACACGTCGGGGTCCGTGACGGGTCGTTGGGCCCAGTCCCTGGGCAGGTCCTCGAAGCGCATGGGGACGAGCATCCCCGCCACCGGTGACAGTCGTCGGTCGTCATCCACAGGCCTGCCCCGGCCGGATGGGCGGGAGTCAGCTCGGGGGCGTGTACCGGCCGTCGATGACGGTCCACCCGCCGTCGACGAACAGCTGGCTGCCGGTGACGAACGAGGACGCCTCGGACGCGAGGTACACGACGGCACCGACGAGCTCGTCGGGTCGCGACCAGCGTCCGAGCGCACTCTTGTCGGCGTACGCGTCGGCCCACTCGGGCACCGCACGGATCTGCGCGGTCAGGGGGGTGTCGACGATGCCGGGCGCGATGGCGTTGACGCGCACACCCTGCCGCCCGAGCTCGACGGCAGCCGCGCGCAGCAGCTGCACGAGCCCGGCCTTCGTCGCGGCGTAGACGCCCTGGCCGGGCTCGACGGTGACGGCCCGGATCGAGCTGAACCCGACGATGCTGCCGCGGCCGCGCTCGGCCATCCCTCGGCCGAAGGCGCGGACGAGGTCGAAGGAGGCCCGCAGGTTGAGCCCCACGACGCGGTCGAACTCCTCCGCCGTGTAGTCGAGGACCCGCTTGCGGACGTTGGTGGCGGCCGTGAAGACGAGGACGTCGACCGCGCCGAGCTCGTCGGCGGCCCGGGCCACGGCGGCGGCGTCGGTGACGTCGAGCGCGTAGGCCTCCAGCGTGGCGCCGGTCCGGGCGCCGATCGCGACGGTCTCGGCCGCGGCCTCGAGGTCGCGGTCGGCGCACACGACCTGGGCGCCGTGGGCGGCGAGGGCCAGCGCGCTCTCGCGGCCGATGCCGCTGCCGGCACCGACGACGACGGCGCGGCGGTCGTCGAGGCGGAAGAGCCGGGCGTAGTCGGGACGCTCCTGCGACGTGACCGCGGCGCTCACCGGGGTCCTCCCGCCGGAGCCGCGCTCGTGCCGGTGCCCGTGGCCGTGCTCGAGACCCTGCCCGTGGCCGACGGCCGGATGATCGCCATCCGCGTCACCGTCAGCTCCTCGATGGCGAAGCGGGGCCCCTCACGGCCGACGCCGCTGTCCTTGACGCCGCCGTAGGGCATGACGTCGGAGCGGAAGCCGGGCACCTCGTTGACGACGACACCGCCGGTCTCGATGCGGTCGATCGCGGCGAAGGCCGCACCGAGCGACTCGGTGTAGACGCTCGCGTGCAGCCCGTAGCGGGACCGGTTGACGGTCTCGACCGCCGCCTCCAGGTCGGGAACGGTGCGCACGACGACGACCGGTCCGAACACCTCCTCGTCCCAGGCGTTCTCGCCGTCGGGGACGTCAGCGAGGACGGTCGGCTGCATGATCCCGTCGACCACGTCGCCGCCGTGCACCAGGGTGCCGCCCGCCTCGACCGCGGCGGCGACCCAGGAGCGCACGCGCTCCGTCGACGCGGCGTCGATGAGGGCCGACACACGGGTCGACGCGTCGCGGGGGTCGCCGACGACGACGTCGCCGATGCGTCGCGAGAGGGCGGCGAGGAACCCCTCCCGGGCCGGCTCGACGACGACGACGCGCTGGACGCTGATGCACGCCTGCCCGGACGCGTAGTAGCCGCCTCGCACGACGGCGTCCGCCGCGGCCTCGACGTCGGCGTCGGCCGCGACGACGAGGGCCGCGTTCGAGCCGAGCTCGAGCAGGACCTTCGTCGGGGCTGCGTCCCGGGCGATGCGGTGGCCGACCGCGGCGGAGCCGGTGAAGGAGACGGCCGCGACACGGGGGTCCGTCGTCAGCGCCACCCCGACGTCGACACCGCCGGTCACGAGCTGGACGGCACCGCGCGGCCCACCGGCGGCCGCGAGCGCCTCGCGGACGGCGTGGACCAGCCACAGCGTCGCGAGCGGCGTCTGCGGGGCCGGCTTGACGACGACCGGGCACCCCGCCGCCAGGGCCGGCGCGAGCTTGTGGACGGCGAGCAGCAGCGGGTAGTTGTAGCCGGCGATGCCGACGACGACCCCGACCGGCTTGCGGACCCAGAACCCGACGAGGCCCTCACCACTCGGCAGCAGGTCGAGGGGCACCGTCTCGCCGTGGAGGCGCGCGACCTCCTCGGCGGCCGTGACGAGGGTCAGCAGCGTGCGGTCGACCTCGACGCGGCAGTCGACGAGGGGCTTGCCGGTCTCGAGGACGAGGAGCCGCTCGAGGTCGTCGCGCCGCTCGAGGAGCCGGCGGTGCGCCTCGGTCAGGGCGGCGCGCCGCACGTGCGAGGGGAGGGCGGCCACGGTGCCGCGCAGCTCGTGCGCCACCGAGATCGCCTGTCGTGCATGCTCGGCCGTGCCGACCGGGGCCTGCGCCACGAGCTCGCCGGTGTACGGGAAGCAGACCGGGGCGGTCGTGCCGGGGTCGGTCCAGTCGTCGCCGAGGGGCAGGCCGGCGGGGTGGTCCGGCGTGTACGTGGTCGTCACCGAGGGTCTCCCAGGAGGTCGGAGGCGCCGGCCCCGTCGAGGGCGCGGCGCATGCTGGGCGCCGCCCGGAGGAGGCGCTGGGTGTAGGGGTGCTGCGGGTCGTCGAAGATCTGCGTCGTCGGGCCCGTCTCGACGATCTCGCCGCCGCTCATGACGGCGACGCGGTCGCACAGGTGTCGCACGACGGACAGGTCGTGCGAGACGAACACGAGGGTGAGGTCGAGGTCGGAGACGAGGTCGCCGATGAGGTTGAGCACCTGGGCCCTGACCGAGACGTCGAGGGCACTGACCGGCTCGTCGGCCAGCAGGATCGAGGGCCGGGGCGCCAGCGCCCGGGCGATGGAGATGCGTTGGCGCTGGCCCCCGGAGAACTGGTGGGGGTAGCGATTCGCCGCCTGGGACGGCAGCCCGACGGCGTCGAGCAGCTCGGCCACACGGGCGTCACGGTCCGGGAGGCCCTGTGCGACAAGGGGTTCGGCGATGATGTCGCGCACCCTCATACGCGGGTCGAGTGAGCCCATGGGGTCCTGGAAGACGAGCTGGAGGCTGGAGCGGAGGAAGCCGAGGTCTCGCTCCCGCCGGCCGGTCACCTCCATCCCCTCGACGCGGATCTCGCCGCTCGTCGGCCGGTCGAGGGCGGCGAGGAGGCGCATCAGCGTCGACTTGCCGCACCCGGACTCGCCGACGATGCCGAACCGCTCGCCGCGCTCGACCTCGAAGGAGACGCCCTTGAGCGCCTCGACCACCGGACCCTTGTGCCGCAAGGAGGTCCGTGGCCGCCGGTAGTCGCGCCGCAGGTCCGTGACGCTCATCGCCGCGGTCATCGGGCCTCCTCCCCCGCCGGGTGGAAGCACGCGTACCCGTGGCCGGCGTCGGGACCGGTCCACGGCGGCACGGTCGCACAGACCTGCGTCGCGTGGGCGCAGCGGTTGCGGAACACGCAGCCGTCCGGGAAGGTGCCGGCCGCGGGCACGGAGCCGGGGATCGTCGGCAGGCGCCCCTCGGCGTCCGCGGCGTCGAGGTCGGACGCGGCGAGCAGCCCCTCCGTGTAGCGGTGCCGCGGTCGCCGGAACACCTCCTGGACCGGACCCGCCTCGACGACGCGACCCCCGTACATGACGAGGACGCGCTCGCACACCGTGGCGACCACGGCAAGGTCGTGGGTGATGAAGAGCAGGGCGGCGTCGCGGGCCGCGACACCCCGGACGACGAGGTCGAGGACGCGCGCCTGCACGGTGACGTCGAGGGCGGTCGTCGGCTCGTCGCAGACGAGCAGGGCCGGGTCGTTGGCGAGGGCGATCGCGACGACGACGCGCTGCCGCTGGCCGCCGGAGAGCTGGTGCGGGTAGGCGCGGGCGGCGTCGGCGGGGTCCGGCAGGCCCACCTGGTCGAGCAGCTCGACGACGCGGGCGCGCACGGCCCTGCGGTCGCTCGGGGCACCCGTGCGGTCGCGGTGCAGCGTGATGGCCTCTGCCACCTGGTCACCGACGCGCATCGTCGGGTTGAGGGCGGTCATCGGCTCCTGGAAGACCATCGCGACCTCGCCGCCCCTCACCCGCTTCCACTGCCCCTCGCTCGCGGACACGAGGTCGGCGTCGACGCCGGCGAGGCGCACCGAGCCTCCGACGCGGGCATCCTCCGGGAGGAGCCCGAGCAGGGCCAGGCTCGTCAGTGACTTGCCCGACCCGGACTCGCCGATGAGGCCGACGCGCTCGCCCCGGTCGATGGTGAACGAGACGTCGTGGAGCAGGTGGTGACGTCCGATGCGGACGTCGAGCCCCTCGACGTCGAGCACGCGGGTGCTCGGGGAGACCGCGTCCCGCGGACGCGCGGCGACGGCGCTCATCGGCGGTCCTCCAGTCGCGGGTCGAAGTGGTCGCGGAGGCCGTCGCCGAGCAGGTTGAAGCCGAGGACGGCGAGGGCGATGGCGGCGCCGGGCACGAACGCCAGCCGCGGCGCGGAGAAGAGCAGCTCCTGGCTCTCCTGGAGCATCCGGCCCCACGACGGCGTGGGCGGCGGCGTGCCGTAGCCGAGGAACGACAGCGCCGCCTCGGCCAGCACGGCGATGGCGAAGGAGACCGAGGCCTGGACGATGACGAGGCCGCTGACGTTCGGCAGGACGTGTCGCAGGCCGATGGCCCACGCACCGCGTCCGGCCGAACGGGCCGCGAGGACGTACTCGGTGCGGAGCACCTGCAGGGCGCCGCTGCGCACGAGCCGCACGAAGCTCGGCACCGAGGCGATGCCGATGGCGACCATGGCCACGAGCGTGCTGCCCCCGTAGACCGCACCGAACATGATGGCGAGCAGCAGGGCGGGGAAGGCGAGCAGCAGGTCCATGCCCCGCATCAGCGTCTCACCGAGGCCGCGCGGCGCCATGGCGGCGACGATGCCGAGCGGCACCCCGACGAGCCCCGCGACACCGACCGCGACGACCCCGACGAACAGCGTCGTCCGGGCGCCGACGAGCACCTGGCTCAGGACGTCCCGGCCGAGCTTGTCGGTGCCGAGCAGGTATTCGGGATCACCGACCGAGCGGAGCCGGGCGGACGCGTCGACGAAGGTCGGGTCGTGCGGCGTCCACACGAACGACACGAGGGCCATGAGCACGACGAGGCCGACGAGAGCACCACCGACGAGGAAGCTAGCGCCCGGGCGCCGTCGGCGCGGGCCCGCGGCCACGATGCCCGGCTCGGCGCGGAAGGTGTCGGGGTTCAGGCCCGCGGGATCGGGACGGACGGTCTCGGTGCTCATCGGGCGCCCACCTTGAGTCTCGGGTCGATGACGAGGTACAGCAGGTCGACGAGGAAGTTGACGACCAGGACGGCGACGACGAGCAGCATGACGATGTCCTGGACGAAGACGAGGTCGCGGTTGGAGACCTGGTCGAGCAGGAGGCTGCCGAGGCCGGGGATGACGAACACCCGCTCGACGACGACGGCGCCGATGAGCAGCGTCGCCAGCTGCAGCGCGAGGACCGTGACGACCGGGATCGCCGCGTTGCGGAACCCGTGGCGCCACAGGGCCCGCGTCGGGCCGAGGCCCTTGGCCCGCGCCGTGCGGATGTAGTCCTCGCGCTGCACGTCGAGCACGGCGCTTCGCACGTAGCGGGTGAGGACGGCACCCTGGACGATCCCGAGCGAGAGCACCGGCAGGACCAGCTGGCGCAGGAACATCGACGGATCCTCGTTCGGGGGCGTCCACCCGTTGGCCGGGAGCCACTGCAGCTTCACCGCGAAGACGGTGATGAGCAGGATGCCCATGAGGAACGCGGGCACGGCGACGCCGACCTGCGAGAGCGCCGACAGGACGATCCCGCTCGGTCGCCGGTGCCGCATCGCCATGAGGGTGCCGAGCGGCAGCGCGAGCACGAGCGCGACGACCATGGCGCAGACGACGAGCCACAGCGTCACCTGGAGCCGGTCGAGGATCTGCGGGGCGATCGCGGCCCGGGACACGTAGCTCGTGCCGAGGTCGAACCGGACCAGCCCCCCGACCCACGACAGGTACTGCGTGGCGAGCGGCCGGTCGAGGCCGAACTCGCCACGCAGCTGGGCGACCGCCTGCTCCGACGCGTTGACGCCGAGGGCGACGCGCGCCGGGTCGCCCGGCAGCAGCACCATGAAGGCGAAGACGAGCACGGAGCTGACCACGAGGCTCGCGAGGAGGATCGCGGTGCGGCGGACGACCTGGAGCAGCATCGGTGTGGGTGTCCGATCGGTTCGGTGCGGTCAGGAGCGCGCGAGGTCGCGCAGGTCGAACGACTCGGTGATGGCGTTCTTCGGCAGCCCGGTGATGCCCTTCTCGGCGACCATGAGGTTCGGCAGCAGGAAGAGGAAGTCGCCGGCGGCGTCCTCCGACAGCTCGCGTGCCGCCTTCTTCATGAGCGTCACCTGCTCCTCCGGCGTGCCGGCGTCCGCCGCCGCGAGGTCGGCCTGCAGCTGCTTGTTGTCGTAGCGCGTGTAGTACTTCGGGTCACCGAAGACGGCCGGCAGGTCGCGCGGCTCGACGTGGGCGACGATCGACATGTCGTAGTCGGCGTCGGTGAACACGGTGCTCAGCCACACGGCCGGGAACTCGAGCTGGTCGAGGGTGACCTGGAAGCCGGCCTGCTCGAGCATGCTCTTGACGACCTGCCCGCAGGAGACGGCGTAGGGCAGCGTCGGGATGCGCAGGCGCACCGGCGTCTTGCCGACGCCCGTCTCGGCGACGAGCGCCTTGGCCTTGTCGAGGTTGTGCGGGTACAGGCCGGTGAGGTCCTCGTACCACGGGTCGGTGGGCGGGACCATGCTGCCGATGAGCGTGCCTCGCCCGGCCCAGCACGTGTCCATGAGGGCCTTGTGGTCGATGGCGTACCGGGCGGCCTGGCGGACCTTGAGCTGGTTGAACGGCGCCTTTCCGTTGTTGAACGACAGCAGCACCTCGCCGTTGGTCGTGCCCTCGACGATCTCGTACTTCGGGTTGTTCTGGAACTGGGCCAGCGACTCGGGTGCCTGGACGGTCCCGATGACGTCGATGGTCCCGGTCAGCAGCGCGTTGTTGAGCGCCGTCGGGTCCTTGAAGTACTTGAGCGTGACGTCCGAGAAGAAGGGCTTCGTGCCCCAGTACGACGGGTTGGCCTTGAGCGTGATCGAGTCGCCGCGCTTCCACGTGCCGAACGTGTACGGACCGGTGCCGACGGGCTTGTTGGCGAGGTCGGCGACGCCCTTCTCGGTCATCATCGCGCCGACCCGCGTCGACATCTTGTAGAGCCAGTTGTTGCTCGGCTTGGTGAGGGTCACCTGCAGCTGGGTGTCGCTGAGCGCCTTGGCGTCGGCGACGACGTCCATAGCGGACTTGAGCGAGATGGTCCAGTCCTTCTTGACCCGGTTGATCGAGAAGACGGCGTCCTTGGCGGTGAACTTCTCGCCGTCGGAGAAGGTCGCGTTGGGCACGAGGTCGAACGTGTACGTCTTGCGGTCGTCCGAGACCTTCCACGAGGTGGCGAGCTCGGGCTTGAGGTCACCGTTCTGGTCCACCTTGACGAGGGTCTCGTAGACGTTGTCGAGCAGGGCCTGCGGGATGGCCGCGCCATCCTTCGTCGTGAAGTCGAGGCTGGCCGGCTCGGCGACGAGGCCGACGGTCAGGCTCTTGTCGCCGGAGCCTCCCGAGCCGCCGGAGCCGCCCGCTCCGCCGCTGGACCCGCCGGAGGACCCGGCGCCGGCCGAGCAGGCGGCGGTGAGGGTGAGGAGCAGGACGCCGGCCGCAGCCGTGCCGATGCGGGAGTCCTTCATCGTGTCTCCATCTCGTGCAGGACCGCGGCGCCGAGCGCTGACGTGCTCGCCGTTCCGCCGAGGTCGGGGGTGTGGTGGGTGGGGTCTGAGAGGGTCGCAGCGAGGGCGTCGCGTACCGCGGTGGCCGCCGCGCCGTGCCCGAGGTCGTCGAGCAGGAGGGCCCCCGACAGGATGCAGGCCGTCGGGTTGGCGATGCCGCGTCCGGCGATGTCCGGTGCCGAGCCGTGGACCGGCTCGTAGATGCCGGGTACGTCGCCGCCGGGCAGCACGTTGGCGCTCGGCGCCATCCCCATGCCGCCGGCGAGGACCGCGGCGAGGTCGCTGAGGATGTCACCGAAGAGGTTGCCGGCGAGGAGGACGTCGAGCGAACGGGGGTCCTGGACCATGCGCGCGGCCATGGCGTCGACGAGGACCACCTCGAGCTCGACGTCGGGGTGGCGCTGCGCCACCTCCCGGACCACGGCGTCCCACAGCGGGTAGCCGTGCCGCATGGCGTTGGACTTCGTCACGAGGGCGAGGCGCCCGGTACGCCGGCCGGCGAGCGTGAACGCGTGCTCGGCGGCTCGCTCGATGACGCGGCGGGAGTGGACGGCCACCTCGATGCCGAGGTCGTGCCCGGTGCCGGCGTGGGCGACGCCGCCGGCGCCGACGTACTCGCCCTCGGTGTTCTCGCGGACGATGACGAGGTCGACGCCCTCGACGTCCCGGACGCGGCTCGGCACGCCCGCGAAGGCACGGACGGGACGCAGGTTGACGGCGAGGTCGAGCTGCTGGCGCAGGCCGATGATGAGACCCCAGACGAGCTCGTGGTCGGGGACGTCGGGCCGGCCCACCGCGCCGAACAGCACGGCGTCGTGGGCCCGGACGCGCTCGGCGGCGTCGGCAGGCATCGCGGCCCCTTCGCGCAGGAACCGCTCACCGCCCCAGTCGAGCTCGGTCGTCTCGAGCGTCTCGCCCTGGGCCGCGAGCGCGGCGTCGAGCACGGGCACCGTGGCCGCGACGACCTCGGGCCCGACGCCGTCGCCGGGGATCACTGCAAGTCGCACAGTCATGGGTCTGCTGGCACTCCGTCCGTGGCCGTGCCGGGTCCACGCCGACCCGGCAGCTCGGTGGTTCTTCGACGCTGTTCGTACACTGGTCTGACCAGTGGACTTTTCTGCGTTGAGAGGTACGGTTGCTCTCATCGAGCCCGATGTCAAGGGTTCGTCCGTCCGGCCGAAGGGCCGAACGCGGCCCGGCCCACCGCCCGCACTGGAGGACCTCGATGGTGAATCCGCCTGCAGCGCAAACCCGTCCCGCAGCACTCACGGCGACACAGCTGGTCGCGTCCTACCGCTCCGGAGACCTCTCGCCGGTCGAGGTGCTGCGCGACGTCCGTGCGGTCGTCGAGGCGCGCGAACCCGAGCTCAACGCGTTCTGGGTGCAGGACCTCGACGCCGCGGAGGGCGCGGCCGCCGAGAGCGAGGCCCGCTGGCGTTCGGGCCGGCCCGCCGGTCCGATCGACGGCGTCCCGGTGACCGTCAAGGAGAACCTGGCCCGGGCGGGGGTCCCGATGCCGGCCGGCAACGCCGGGGTGACCCCGGTCGTGCCCGAGCGCAGCTCCCCGGTCGTCGAGCGCATCGAGGAGTCGGGCGGCGTCGTCCTCGGCTCCACCGTCATGCCGGACTGGGGCATGCTCAGCTCGGGCGTCTCGAGCCTGCACGGCATCACCCGTTCCCCGTGGGACCCGACCCTGACGACCGGCGGCTCGAGCTCTGGGGCGGGTGCGGCCGCGGCCGGCGGCTACGGCCCGCTGCACGTCGGCACCGACATCGGCGGCTCCATCCGCCTGCCGGGCACCTGGCTCGGTCTCGCCACCCTCAAGCCCAGTGCCGGACGCGTGCCGCTCGACAACCCCTACCTGGGCCGGGTCGCCGGGCCGATGGCCCGTTCGGTCGACGACCTCGCGCTCCTGCTGTCGGTCATCGGCCGGTACGACGGCCGCGACTGGACGGCCCTGCCGCCGACCGACCTCGCCCTCGACCTGTCGACGGCGCCCCTCGACGCGTCGAGCCTGAGCGTCGGGCTGCACCTCGACGCGGGGTGCGGGCTGCCGCTGGATCCCGAGGTCCGCGCCGCCGTCGAGCAGGCGGCCGCCGTCTTCGCCGACGCCGGGGCCCGCGTGGAGCCGGTCGAGCCGTTCCTGACGCCGCGGATGCTCGCCGACCTCGACCAGTTCTGGCGGGTCCGCTCCCTCGTCGACCACGAGGCCCTGCCCCCCGAGGGCCGCCGACGCGTCCTGCCGTTCATCCAGCGGTGGGTCGCGGCCGTGGCCGACGTCGACGGCCGCACGGTGATGCGCGACTACACGAGCATCATGGCCATCCAGCAGGCCACCGTCGCCGCGACCGAGCGCTTCGACGTCGTCCTGTCGCCGGTCGCCCCGATGGCCGCCTTCCCCGCCGAGTGGCCGATGCCGTGGGGCGACGACGACCAGGGCATGGCCCACATCGGCTACACGGCGCCGTACAACATGTCGGGCCAGCCCGCCGCCACGGTCAACTGCGGCTTCACCGCCGACGGGCGGACCGTCGGCGTGCAGGTGGCCGGACGCCGCTGGGACGACGTGGGCGTCCTGCGCGTGGCGGCCTGGTACGAGCAGCGACGCGGGCCGGAGGCGACGCCACGGTGGCCGATCCCCGACGCCGTCCCGGCGACGGGCCGCTCCGGTGCCTGAGGGCGGCGCGGGCACGCGCGCGTTCGAGCAGGTGCGGCCGGTGCGGCTCTACGAACGCATCGTCGAGCAGGTGGAGGAGGCCGTCGGACGGGGCGAGCTGCTGCCCGGCCAGCGCCTGCCGAGCGAGCGCGAGCTCGTCGTCCAGTTCGGCACGAGCCGCGCGACCGTGCGCGAGGCGCTGCGCGTCCTCGAGAGCAACGGCGTCGTCCGGTCCCGCCCCGGCGACCCCAACGGCCCGGAGATCCTGCCCGTCACCTCGGGACAGCTGACCAAGCAGATGCGCCGCCTGGCCCGGGCCGACGGGCTGACGCTGTCCCAGCTGCTCGTGTCGCGGATGATGCTCGACTCGACGGCCAACCGGCTCGCCGCGACGCTGCGCACCGACGAGCAGCTGGCCGAGATGGAGGCCGCGATCGGGCAGATGCGCGAGGCCGTGGAGGGCGGCTACACCTCCTTCAGCGAGGCCGACTTCGCCTTCCACGAGGCCATCGCCCGCGCCAGCGGCAACACGCTCATCCAGGTGTGCAACGCCGTCGTGCGCGACACGGTGCTGTCCCTCATCTCGGACAAGATCGCCCACGCCCGCAACAGCAAGGCGCTCATGAAGCGCTCGCTCGGCCACCACGAGCAGGTGCTCGACGCGATCCGCGCCGGCGACGGCGAGCGCGCGGCCCACGCGTCGCTGCACAGCCTCTACGACTACTACGCCGGCTACGTGCCGGCAGGCGAGCGCGCGACCCTCCGGGCCCTCCTCGACCACTGACCCGGTCCGGCACCCCGGCGGCACCCCGGCGGCACCCCCGGCGGGGCGGCGTACGGCGTCGGCTCGGGACCGGGCAGAATGCGTGGCTCCATGCGTCGTCGACAAGGAGTGCGTGACCGGTGAGTGTGCAGTCGATCGAGCGGCGGATCGCCGAGGAGCTCGAGGTTCGTGAGAGCCAGGTCACCGCGGCGGTGGGGCTGCTCGACGGCGGCTCGACCGTGCCGTTCGTGGCCCGCTACCGCAAGGAGGTCACCGGTGGCCTCGACGACGCGCAGCTGCGCTCGCTCGAGGAGCGCCTCACCTACCTGCGCGACCTCGAGGACCGCCGCGCCGCCGTGCTCGCCTCCATCGACGAGCAGGGCAGGCTCGACGACGCGCTCCGTGCCCGCATCCTCGCCGCCGAGACCAAGGCCCGGCTCGAGGACATCTACCTGCCGTTCAAGCCGAAGCGGCGCACCAGGGCACAGATCGCCCGCGAGGCCGGTCTCGAGCCGCTCGCGGACCTCCTCCTGGCATCCCCCGACACCGACCCCGCCTCCGCGGCGACCGGTTTCGTCGACGCCGACAAGCAGGTCGCCGACGCCACGGCGGCGCTCGACGGCGCGCGCTCGATCCTCGTCGAGCGGTTCGCCGAGGATGCCGACCTCATCGGCGACCTGCGCCGGCGGGTCTGGGCCAAGGGCCACCTCGTCGCCCGCGTGCGCAGCGGCAAGGAGGAGGACGGCGCGAAGTTCGCCGACTACTTCGCGTTCGACGAGCCCCTGCACAGACTTCCCTCGCACCGCATCCTGGCCATGTTCCGCGGCGAGAAGGAGGACGTGCTGACCCTCGAGGTGAGCCCCACCGACCCGTCCGCCGACGCCGAGCCGAGGCCGAGCGAGTTCGAACGGGCCATCGCCCGCCGCTTCGGGATCGAGAACCGCGGCCGCGCGGCCGACCAGTGGCTGGCCGATACGGTGCGCTGGGCGTGGCGCACCAAGATCGTCGTGCACCTCGGCGTCGACGCCCGGATGCAGCTGCGCCGGGCGGCCGAGGAGGAGGCCGTCCGCGTCTTCGCCGCGAACCTGCGCGACCTGCTGCTCGCGGCCCCGGCGGGCGCCCGCGCCACGATGGGTCTGGACCCGGGCTTCCGCACCGGCGTCAAGGTCGCCGTCGTCGACGCCACCGGACGCGTCCTGGCCACCGACGTCATCCACCCGCACGTGCCGCAGAACCGGTGGGACCAGTCGGTCGAGACGCTGGCCCGTCTCGCCGAGGCGCACGGCGTCGAGCTCGTCGCGATCGGCAACGGCACCGCCTCGCGCGAGACCGACCGCCTCGCCGCCGACCTCGTCAGGCGCCACCCCGAGCTGGGACTGACGACCGCCGTCGTGTCGGAGGCGGGTGCGTCGGTCTACTCGGCGTCGGCGTTCGCCTCGGCGGAGCTGCCGGGCATGGACGTGTCGCTGCGCGGCGCCGTGTCGATCGCCCGGCGCCTGCAGGACCCGCTCGCCGAGCTCGTCAAGATCGACCCGAGGTCGATCGGCGTCGGCCAGTACCAGCACGACGTCTCGCAGGTGGCGCTCTCCCGCTCGCTCGACGCGGTCGTCGAGGACTGCGTCAACGCCGTCGGGGTCGACGTCAACACCGCCTCGGCTCCGCTGCTGACCCGCGTGTCCGGCATCACCGGCTCGCTCGCCGAGGGGATCGTCGCCCACCGCGACGCGCACGGCCCGTTCCGCACCCGCTCCGCGCTCAAGGACGTCCCCCGGCTCGGGCCCAAGGCGTTCGAGCAGGCGGCCGGGTTCCTCCGGATCGCCGGCGGGGACGACCCGCTCGACGCCTCCGCCGTGCACCCCGAGGCCTACCCCGTCGTGCGACGGATGCTCGAGGCCACCGGAGCCGCGCTGACCGACCTCATCGGCAACACCGCGGCGCTCGGCCGGATCCGCGCCGAGGACTTCGTCGACGACAGGTTCGGCCTGCCGACGGTCACCGACATCATCGGCGAGCTCGACAAGCCCGGCCGGGACCCGCGCCCCTCGTTCCGCACCGCGACGTTCAAGGAGGGCGTCGAGGAGGTCAAGGACCTACGGCCCGGCATGACGCTCGAGGGGGTGGTGACCAACGTCGCCGCCTTCGGCGCCTTCATCGACGTCGGCGTCCACCAGGACGGGCTGGCGCACGTGTCGGCGCTGTCCAGGCAGTTCGTCCGCGACCCGCGCGAGGTGGTCAAGCCCGGTGACGTCGTCATGGTCAAGGTGCTCGACGTGGACGTCCCCCGCAAGCGGATCTCGCTGACGCTGCGCCTCGACGACGAGGTGCCGGCGTCCGGTGAGCGGCCCACGACGCGCAGTGGCCGCGCCGATGGTGGTCAGCGTCAAGGTGGTGCCCAGCGCCGGGGCGGTCAGCGCCAGGGCGGCCGCTCGGCGGGAGCCGGGCCGAGCCAGCCTGCTCAGCAGCCGGGGGCGGGCCGGCGCGACCGGCGTGACACGCCCGCGAACGGCGCCGTGGCCGACGCCCTGCGGCGCGCCGGCTGGACCGGCTGAGGGGCCGCGGGCCGGTTCCTGCCTCGGGCGGACCGGGTCCGTCCGGGGCCTTGTCGTCGGCGCCCACCTCTGGTCGACTGGACCCACGATGGGTCCGGCCCGTCCGGGGCCGGGTCGTAGCCAGTCGAAGGCACACGGAGGTGCCCATGAGCAGTGCAGGCAGTGCAGCCGAGCCCGTCACCGCGCCGGTGGAGGACGCCGAGCCCGACCAGTCCCTCGCCGGGGTCCACACCAGTGCCTCGTTCGACCACTCGGTCGAGCAGGTCTGGCTGCACCTGGTCAACGGACGCGGCACCGAGGCGCTTCTCGGCCCGGGCGTCAGGCTCGGCAGCAAGGGTGAGTCGTGGCACAGCGACGAGGGCCCCCACGGCGTCGTACGCAGCTGGCACCCGATGGAGCAGATCCGCGTGTCGTGGCACCCGCACGCCGACGGGCCGCTCAGCATCGTCGACCTCCAGCTGCGGCCCGAGGGTTCGGGCACGCGCCTCGACCTGTTCCACGAGGGCGAGGGCATCGCCGAGGACGGAGCCGGCGACAAACGGCGCTGGGACGACGCGCTCCACCGGTTCGGCGCATCCCTGCAGGGCTGACCCCGGGTCCACGGCGCTCCCGGCTGGGCGGACCTGCCCTCCAGCATGGGTACCGCTTCCCATGTCGCGTGTCGCCGCTGCCCGCTAGCGTGCGCGTGTCCGTCAGCCAGACGGCACGACACAGACAGGGGACCTCATGATCCGCAGGATCCGACGCGCCGCCACCGGCGCCGTGCTCGCCGTCGCCGCCGGGGCCGCGGTCGTCGCCGCGCCGCAGGGCTCGGTGCCGACGCTGCCGCAGGCGAGCGCCGCCATCACCTGTGACACGGCAACGGGTGGCACGAAGTTCTATCCCGGCGACGACTCGAGCCGCACGTACAACACGACCTTCCACAACGGCGTCGGCATCGACCACTACCTGTCGAGCTACGTCCCACAGGGCCTTGGCATGTGGGAGGACTGGAACGGCGGCACCGAGGACCTCTTCCTCGTCGGCATGCACCACGAGGACGAGAACGACCACGCCTCCCTCGTCTACGGCGTGACGCCGGGCGGCACCGTACGCGGGGCCGCCTACCTGCCCAAGGGCGCCCACGTCGGTGGCCTCAAGACCTACCGGGGCTGGCTGTACGTCCAGCAGGACACGAGCACCATCCGGCGCTACAGCCTGGCCGCCGTCCGGTCCAGCTTCCGCAGCGCCGGCATCCAGTCCCTCGGCGGCGGCACGTCGCTCAGGGTCAGCGGCGTCAGCTTCTTCGACATCTACGGCGGCAAGCTCTACGGCGGCCTCTTCGACGAGGACAGCCGCAACGTCATGCGCCGGTACACGATCACCTCGACCGGAGGCCTGTCGCTCGACACGTCGTGGGGCCCGCTCCAGGTGCCGATGAAGTCGCAGGGCCTGCTCGTGCAGAACGACACGTACGTCTTCAGCACGTCGTCGGGGCGCAACAACCGCAGCAACATCTACGTCGTGCGCCGCGGCTACACGAAGACCCAGAGCATCGAGAGCGTGCGCTACCGCTGCTTCCGCGCCCCGGTCCTGTCGCAGGAGCTCGTCGACTACGCCGGCCGGGCCTACCTGTCCTTCGAGGGTGGCGCCGACTACTTCGACGGCGCCTGGCCCTGGACCACCGCCGACAACCGGATCAAGAACCTGCACTGGGCCTCCACGAGCACGTTGCGCGGTCTCGTGTGGTGACGGGCTGAGGAGCGCGTGGGTCAGCGCACGACGAGCACCGGGCAGGCCGCCTCGTGGATGACCCGGTGGCTCACCGAACCGAGGAGCAGGCCGGTGAACCCGCCGTGGCCACGTGAGCCGACGACGACCAGTCCCGCATGGACGGTGAGGTCGGCGAGGGTCTGCCCGGGGTCGCCGTAGAGCACCTCGGTCGTGACCTCGAGCTGCGGGTGGTCGGCGCGGGCGCGGTCCGCGAGTCGGGTCACCGTCTGCTCGGCGTGCTCGCGGGTCGCGTGCGTGTCGTCCGTGCCGGCCTTGGCCGTCTCGGCGTACGCCCACGCCTCCATCGAGGCGGAGTGGGCGACGCGGACGACGTGCAGCGCGGCGTGCTCGCGCGCGGCCCAGGCGGCGGCCGCGTCGAGCGCCCGCTGCGATGCGTCGGAGTCGTCGACGCCGACGACGACGGCGTGGTCGGGTCCGGGCCGCACGGCCGGCGCCACGGTGACGCCCTCCTGCTCCCCCGGGCTCCGGACGACGACGACGGGACAGTGCGCGTGTGCGACGAGGGCGTACGAGGTGGAGCCGAGGATCCCTGCCCGCAGGCGACCGTGGCCACGGCTGCCGACGACGAGCAGCTCGGCGTCACGGGAGGCCTCGACGAGCTGCCCGGCCGGGCTGCCCAGCTGGTACTGCGTGTCGATGTGGGCTGCCTCGAGGACGTCGGAGGCGTGTTCGGCCCCCTCGTCGACGAGCTTCTTGGCCGCCTGCTCGAGCATCGGCTCGACCTGCGACACGTCGACCGCCGGGAAGGCCGGGACCATCGCCAGACTGATGGTGTGCAGGATCGTGAGTCGGGTTGCGAGCCGGCGGGCCGTCTCGGCGGCCCACTCGAGCGCGAGCCGCGCGCTCGGCGACCCGTCGTAGCCGACGACGACGCCGCGGGCTTCGTTGGCCTGGTCGTTCATGGAAGCACCCCTCCCTGGGTCGGGGCCGGGGCCGTCGCTCCAGCCACCTCCATCGTCCCGCGTGCGGGCGCGCCGGGCGCTCCCCTGTGGCCGGCAGGACATGTGAGGTGTGGAACACGGTCCGGGCGACGGACGCGTGCCGCACGTCCCCGTGGAGACACCTCCCCCGCGCGCACCGCGTACCGCCCGGGGTGTCGCCGCCCCGGGCGGCATGGGGTATCACGGAGGCATGAGCATCGAACCGGAGCCCCGCCCCGACGAGTTCGAGCCCGAGGAGGCCGAGCCCGAGGAGGAGTACGCGCCCGTGGGCGACCACCCCGACGACGCGACGGCGCACGCCGCCGAGGCCGACCTGCTCGAGCAGGAGCAGGAGGTCGAGTTCGACGACGACGACGCCCCGGACCTCGCCGAGGAGGACCGCGCCTGACGCCGGACCCGACTCTCGCCCCACCCCGGTGAGCGACGACAGCCGTCAGCCGACGGCCTTGGCGGCGTCCACCTCCCCTGCGCCGTACCAGCTGTTCTGGGTCAAGGTGCCCTCGCACGTCTGCGGCGCCCCGGAGTCCAGACCCGGGAAGAACGCGTAGGCGGACGTGTCGGTCGGGCACGCGATCGGGTTGGTGGCGTCCTCCACCGCCGCGGACAGCGCTCCGGTGCGCTTGCCCGTCACGGATGCGACGAGCGCGGCGACCCCGGTGACGTGCGGTGCAGCCATCGATGTGCCCTGCTGGTAGCAGTACGTGGCGCCGCTCGGGTCGACGACGCGTCGGGAAGCCAGGCAGGTGGACGTCAGCAGCGCGGCCGGCCAGGTCGACAGCACGCGACCGTTGGGTGCGGCCGCCGTGAGCTGCAGGATGGAGTCGCCGCCGGGCGCCGCGACGTCGGCGGTCGAGATGCCGAACGAGGAGTAGAACGACTTGAGGTGCAGGTTGCCCGTCGCGGTGACGCCGACGACGCCGGGTGCCTCGGTCGGGAAGACGGCGCAGGCGTTGGTGACCTCCCGGGTGACCGGCGTCGTGTCGTCCGGGCTCGTCTGGTCGAACGTCGGGTGCGACAGGTCGTCGGCCTGGTTGCCCTCGGCGGCGACGACGAGAACGCCCCTGTTCTGCGCGTACCTGAGGGCACGCTCCTCGGCTGTCCAGATGGCGCGCTGCGTGGGGTCGTTCTTGCAGTTGAACAGCCACGGGTCGGCGAAGTAGCTGTTGTTCGTCACCGCGACGCCGTGGTCGCCGGCCCACATGAAGGCGCAGACGACCGCCTCGGGGAAGAAGAACCCGTCGGCGTTGCCGGCCTTGATGCCGGCGATCCGTACGCTCGGAGCCACGCCGACGATGCCGATGCCGTTGGCGGCCGCCGCGATGGTGCCCGCGGTGTGCGTGCCGTGGCCGTTGTCGTCGGCCGCGGCCACCTTGCCGGGCACGGGTGCACCGCCGACGCAGTTGACGCTGGCGGCGTCGTCGACGTTGGCGGCGAGGTCGGGGTGGGTCCAGTCGAGGCCGGTGTCGATGTCACCGACGAGGACCGAGCGGTTGCCGGTCGACACGGCGTGCGCCGCCGGGGCGTGGATCTGGTCCATGTCCCACTGGAGTCCGGACAAGGTGTCGCCGGTGGGTGCCGTCGGAGCGGCGTCGGTGGCCGACTGCGTCGCGTCGGCGCCTGAGGCGTCGTCGACTCGTGTGGCGAACTTCGCTGTGGCAGAGACTCCCTCGACGCCCTTGATGGCACGCATCGACTGCGCGAACGACGAGGAGGAGGACGACGCGACGACGACCGAGATCGCGGGCCACGACGAGACGACGCGGCCGCCGGCGGCGGTCACCGAGCGCGACGCACCGGTCAGCGAGGCGCCGTGGGAGTAGACGACGAGGTAGGTGGAGGCTCCGCTCGTCGACGTGTCCGCGGCGGACGCGCCGGACGCGACGACGAGGGGTGCGAGGCCCGACAGGGCGAGAGCTCCGGCCGCGACCACGGACGCGGCGGTGAGCGAACGAGAACGTCCCCGAGAAGTGTCTGCGGACATGGGTCCTCACTTCCACGACGGCCACGCGCGGCGCGCTCCGTCGTCGGGCCGTCCACGTCGGCGGCCCTCTGCCGACGCTAGACCCGCCGGGTCCCTGTCGTCGACCGCTTCCCGGTGAGCCGGGCGCACACCGTCCGCCACGCCTAAGGCGTGAGCCCACGGGCGGTGGTGAACGCCCTGCGCCCGGGTCACGCGGCTCGTAGCATCGGGACATGACGCTCCTCGAGCGTGCCGAGCAGCTGCGCGCCGTCGCGGGCTGGCTCGACGACGCCGCGGCGGGGCACGGCCGGCTCGTCTACGTCGCCGGCGAGGCGGGCATCGGCAAGTCGACGTTCGTCGGCCACGTCGTCTCGCAGGCCGGCGCCCGCGCTCGCGCCCTCGTCGGGCAGTGCGACGGTGCGGCGACACCGGCACCGCTCGGACCGCTCGCCGAGATGGTGCCCGGCCTGCCGCCCGGCACCTGGCCGCCGGACGCCACGCGGCACGAGGTGCTCACGCGTCTCGTCGACGTCCTGCGCGCACCGCCGGACGCCGAGCCGTACCTCCTCGTCGTCGAGGACGCCCACTGGGCCGACGAGGCGACCCTGGACCTGTTGCGGCACCTGGCCCGACGCGTCCACGGCTGTCGGGCGCTCGTGCTCGTGACGTACCGGCCCGAGGACACCGGGCCCACCTCGGGGCTGCGGATCCTGCTCGGTGACACGGCCTCCGCGGACGGGACGCGTCGGGTCGACCTCCCGCCGCTGACGCTCGAGGGCGTGACGGCGCTCGCCGAGGAGTACGCGCGGAGGCACCCGGAGGCAGGGCACGTCGACGCGCGCCGGCTGCACGACGTCACCGGCGGCAACGCCTTCTTCGTCACGGAGGTGCTGTCCGGCGGTACGGCCCGGGTGCCCCCCACGGTCCGGGACGCAGTGCTCGCCCGGGTGGCCCGGCTGGACGAGGCCGCGCAGCGCGCTCTCGAGGTGGTGGCCCTGGCCGGCGCCCGGGTCGACACCAAGCTCGTCGAGGAGCTCGTCCGCGACGGCCTCACGGCCCTCGACGAGCCGCTCTCACGGGGGTTGCTCGTCCTGTCCGGCGGCGAGCTGACGTTCCGCCATGAGCTCGGCCGGCTCGCCGTCGTCGACGACGTCCCGCCCGGGCGGCGGATCCACGTCCATCGGCGCCTGCTCGAGGCCTACCTGCGCCGGGGCGCGGACCCGGAGGTCCTCGCCCACCACGCCGACGCGGCCGGTGACGCCGTGCGGGTGCTGGAGTTCGCACCTGTGGCGGCCGAACGAGCTGCCGCCCTCGGTGCCCACCGTCAGGCGGTCGAGCAGTACCGACGCGCCCTGGCCCACGCGGACGCCCTGCCGACCGGACGCGTCCCGGACGCCACGCGCGCGGACCTGTTGTGGGCGCTCGGGTACGAGCTGTACCTCACCGACCGCATCGAGGCCGCCATCACGGCCGTCGACGCGGCCAGGTCCATCTGGGCCGCGGCCGGCGACGAGGTCCGTGTCGGCGACGCGTGGCGGTGCCTGTCGCGGCTGTCGTGGTTCGCCGGGCGCAACGAGGACGCCGAGGCCCAGGCACGCACAGCCGTCGACGTGCTCGCGGGGCACCCCGGTGTCGAGCTCGCGCTCGCCTACAGCAACACGACCCAGCTGCGGATGCTGTCCAGCGACGTCGCCGGCACGCGCGAGTGGGGCGCCCGCACCCTCGACCTCGTCGAACGGCTGCCCAACGGACCGAGGCGGACGGAGGTTCGGGTGCACGCCCTCAACAACCTCGGCACCATCGAGGTCGTCGTCGGGGACGTCGTCGCGGGCACCCAGCTGCTCACGGCCAGCCTCGAAGGAGCGCGGGCCGCGGACCTGCACGAGCACGCCGCGCGGGCGTACTGCAACCTGGCGTCGGCGGCCGTGACCCAGCGGCGGCACGACGAGGCCAGGCGCTGGCTCGACGAGGGCATCGACTACTGCGCCGACCGCGACCTCGACTCGTGGACGCTGTACCTCCTCGGCTGGCGTGCCCGCCTCGGGCTAGACCGCGGCGAGCACGTGGCGGCCCGCCGCGACGCCGACTCCGTCGGTCGCGGGGAGGTGGCGCCGGTCGGTGCCCTCGAGCCGCTCGTGACGCTGGCCCAGCTGCGGGCCCGACGGGGAGAGGACGGGTGGCAGCCGCTCATCGCGCGGGCCGCCCGGCTCGCCGACGGCATGCGCGAGATACAGCGCGTCGCCCCGGTGGTGGCGGCTCAGGCCGAGTTCGCTTGGCTCGCAGGCGAACCCGAGCGCGCGCGCGACATCGCCCTCGCCGCCTGGCCACTGGCTCGCGACGCCGACTGCGCGTGGAACCGTGGCGCGGTGGCCCGCTGGCTCACGCCCGAGGACGTAAGGACGGACGGCGACGAGCTCTTCGGGGGCAGGGCGCCCGGTGCCCACCTGGCGCCACCGTTCGCCGCCGAGCACGAGCGACGGTGGCAGCAGGCCGCGCAGCTCTGGGCCCGCCTGCACTCACCCTTCGACGAGGGCCTGGCCCTGGCCCGAAGCGGCGACCGCGACCTCATGACGGCGGCCGTCGGCCTCTTCGAGGGGATCGGCGCCGACGGGGCCGCGGCGCGCGTCCGGACCGACCTCCGGGCGCACGGCTGGCCGGCGCCGCGCGCCGCCCGCGCCAGCACGCGTCGCCACCCAGCAGGCCTGACCCCGCGTGAGAGCGAGGTGCTCGACCTGCTCACCGCAGGCCTCACCGACGCCGCCATCGCCGAGAGGCTCGTCATCTCGCGTCGCACGGCCGAGCACCACGTCGCCTCGATCCTCGCCAAGGTCGGGGTGGGCAGCCGGCGCGACCTGGCCAACCTGGGTGGTTCCGTAGCCGCGAATGGGTAGCCGCCACCCATGACCGGTGGGCGGCGTGCGGCGACGCTGGAGTCATCGACCACTCGACGGAAGGAACGAACCATGCCGCTCTTCATGGACGTGCACACCCTCGGCGACGGCGTCACCATGTCGGACGTCGCCAAGGCCCACGAGGCCGACCTCGCCACCCAGGGGCAGTACGGGGTCAGCTACCTGCGCTACTGGGTCGACGAGGACCGGGGCCAGATCTTCTGCCTCGTCGAGGCACCCGACGCCGAGGCCGCGAACACCGTGCACCGCGAGGCGCACGGCCTCGTCGCGGACTCGATCTACCAGGTGCAGGAAGGCGCCTGACGGCCGGATCAGCGGGATGCCGGACGCCGTGGACGGGCAGGCCCACGGCGTCCGGCATCGACGCCCGAGTCCGGCGTCGACGTCTCCGGTCCGTGGAGTTGTGGCGTTTCACCCCGGGAGGCGCCCAGCCGACCTACGTTGTCGTCGGGACACGAGGGGGGTGCCATGGCCGAAGGCGGATCCGCGCGAGAGCGCGCCGCGACGCTGCGCGCCAAGGCGGCCGCCGCCCGGCAGGAGTCGGAGGCGGCGGCGCACCGCGCGGCGGCGCTCGAGGAGCAGGCCCGGCGCTGGGAGTCGGGAGCCGCCGGGGAGCAGGTCGTCGGCGCCGAGCTGGCGCGCCTCCCGCGGACGTGGGCGTGCTTGCACGACCGGCTGCTGCGGCCGGGACGGTCGCGCGTCAACCTCGACCACGTGGTCATCGGTCCCGGCGGGGTCTTCCTCGTCGACGCGAAGAACTGGTCGGGTGGCGTCTCCGAGTACGACGGGACGCTCTGGCAGCACACCGGCTCGAGCCGGTCCCGGCGGCCGGCGGTGGAGCAGGTGGGGCGCGCCGCCGGGGAGATGGAGCGGACGCTGGCGGTCCCCGTCGTGCCCGTGCTGGCACTGGCCGGCGGCTCCGCGGCCGCCTTTGAGTCCTGCCGTGTGGGCGGCATCGACATCGTGCCGGTGCACGACCTGCGCGAGTGGCTGCTCAGGCAGCCCGGCCACCTGCCCCCTGCCGAGGTGGAGCTGCTGCGACGCCGCGTCGACCTGGCGTTCCCGGCAGCGTCGGTGGGCGTCGACGCCGTCAGCCCGGACACGTCGGAGCTCACGGTGGCCCAGGTGCTCGCCAGCGGGCCGGCCCGGACCCGGTCCGGGACACACGCTCGACGCACAAGGCGTGTGGGGAACGGACACTCCACGGCGCGCTCCCGCCGCTTCGCCGGCCGCAGGACAGTACTTGCCCGGGGTGTCATCGCCCTTGGCCTCTTCGCGCTGCTCGCGGCCGTCCTGCCGTACGGGCTGTTCATCATCGGGGAACATGGGGTCAAGACCCTTGCGACATCGCTTCTCCCCGGAGCAGGTGACAGGACCCCGTCGAGGCCGAACTCCCTCTACTGCCAGGACTATCCGGTCAGACGCATGAAGGCGGTGCTCGCGACCTCCGTGACGGCGAGCACCGAGAACAGCGGCGACAGGTGCAGGTGGTACCTGGGGCCAGCGGTGGACGTGCCGCCCATGCTGGACCTGCAGATCGGAGCGTCGGCCGACGTCGTCGTGAGGGCCGTTGCGAGGGACCGTGCCCTCGCAACGGCAGGATCGGGGACCGCCCGTGTCTGGGTGGCCGCAGGGTTGCGCGTCCGGCAATGGGAAGCCGCGGACCT
>NZ_JBNDHY010000049.1:0-29367 GCF_056755315.1 Monashia sp. HAY1-2A | reverse complement strand
TCCGTCGTCGGCAGCGTCAGATGTGTATAAGAGACAGGTGCACAAGTACGCACAGGCGGGCCCCCGCAACCAGCCCAAGCGGGCGCCCAAGTCGCGACGCTGACCAGCCAGAGCGAAGGACCACCACGAGTGAGCGAGATCAGCGACCTCGTCGCCAGCCGGCTGCGCGACATCCCCGACTTCCCCAAGCCCGGCGTCCTCTTCAAGGACTTCACCCCGCTCATCGCCGACGGCGTTGCCTTCGGTGCCCTGGTGCGCGACATCGCGCGCCGGTACGCCGGCACGGTCGACGTCGTCGTCGGCATCGAGGCGCGCGGGTTCATCCTCGGGGCGGCCGTCGCCCACGAGCTCGGTCTCGGGATGGTCCCCGTGCGCAAGGCCGGCAAGCTGCCGGGTGACACGCTCAGGGAGTCCTACGCCCTCGAGTACGGCACCGCCGAGATCGAGGTGCACACCGACGCCTTCGAGCCGGGCCAGCGCGTCCTCGTGGTCGACGACGTCCTCGCCACGGGCGGGACGGCGGAGGCGACCGTCCAGCTCGTCGAGCGAGCCGGGGCGCAGGTCGTGGCCGTCGAGGTCGTCCTCGAGCTGGCCTTCCTGGGCGGCCGAGAACGTCTCACCGGACGGCCGGTCAACGCCATCCTCACCGTGTGACCCCGGGCCGACCGCCTAGACTCTCTCCATGAGCGAGGACGTCCGTAGCGAGCTGTCCACCCCCTCGCGGGTGCGCGCCCGCTTCGCCCGGTTCGGGGCCACCCGGCCGGGGGGCAACCCCGTCCTCGAGCCGCTCATGACGGTGGTGCGCCAGAACCACCCGAAGGCCGACCTGTCGGTCATCGAGCGGGCCTACGCCGTGGCCGAGCGGGCCCACGACGGGCAGATGCGCAAGAGCGGCGACGCGTACATCACCCACCCGCTCGCCGTGACGACGATCCTCGCCGAGCTCGGCATGACCCCGCCGACCCTCGCCGCCGCGCTGCTGCACGACACCGTCGAGGACACCTCGTACGGTCTCGACGAGCTGCGTCGCGACTTCGGTGACGAGATCGCGATGCTCGTCGACGGCGTCACCAAGCTCGACAAGGTGACCTACGGCGAGGCCGCGCAGGCCGAGACCGTGCGCAAGATGGTCATCGCGATGGCCCGCGACATCCGCGTGCTCGTCATCAAGCTGGCCGACCGCCTCCACAACGCTCGCACGTGGCGCTACGTGAGCCCGGAGTCGGCCAAGCGCAAGGCGAACGAGACCCTCGAGATCTACGCCCCGCTCGCGCACCGCCTCGGCATGAACACCATCAAGTGGGAGCTCGAGGACCTCTCCTTCGCGACGCTCTACCCGAAGGTCTACGACGAGATCGTCCGTCTCGTCGCCGAGCGGGCCCCGGCCCGTGAGGAGTACCTCGCCGGCGTCCGGTCCCAGGTCACGGAGGACCTCACGGCGGCCAAGATCAAGGCCACGGTCACCGGCCGGCCCAAGCACTACTACTCCGTGTACCAGAAGATGATCGTGCGCGGCCGGGACTTCGAGGAGATCTACGACCTCGTCGCGGTCCGCGTCCTCGTCGACACGGTGCGCGACTGCTACGCAGCGCTCGGTGCGCTGCACTCGCGGTGGAACCCGGTCCCGGGCCGGTTCAAGGACTACATCGCGATGCCGAAGTTCAACATGTACCAGTCGCTGCACACGACGGTCATCGGCCCGCAGGGCAAGCCGGTCGAGATCCAGATCCGCACGCACACGATGCACCGCCGCGCCGAGTACGGCGTCGCGGCCCACTGGAAGTACAAGGACCAGGCCGTCAAGGGCGGGGGAGCGCGCCCCGGCGAGATCACCCCGCAGAACGACATGGCCTGGCTGCGCCAGCTGCTCGACTGGCAGCGCGAGACCGAGGACCCCGGCGAGTTCCTCGACTCGCTGCGTTTCGAGATGGGCAGCAGCGAGGTCTACGTCTTCACGCCCAAGGGCGCGGTCGTCGCCCTCCCGATGGGCGGCACCCCCGTCGACTTCGCCTACGCGGTCCACACCGAGGTCGGCCACCACTGCATCGGCGCCCGGGTCAACGGCCGCCTCGTACCGCTGGAGTCGACGCTCGAGAACGGCGACGTCGTCGAGGTGCTGACGAGCAAGGCCGACGGCGCGGGTCCCTCGCGCGACTGGCTCCAGTTCGTCAAGAGCCCGCGGGCCCGCAACAAGATCAAGGCCTGGTTCAGCAAGGAACGGCGCGAGGAGGCCATCGAGGCCGGCAAGGACGCCATCGCCAAGGCCCTGCGCAAGCAGAACCTGCCGCTGCAGCGGCTCATGAGCCACGAGTCGATGACGGCCGTCGCCACCGACCTGCGCTACCAGGACATCGAGGCGCTCTACGCGGCCGTCGGCGAGGGCCACGTGTCGGCGCAGCACGTCGTCGGAAAGGTCGTCGCCTCGATGGGTGGCGTCGACGGTGCGACGGAGGACCTCGCCGAGGCCACCGTCCCCACCCGTCAGGCCAAGCGGCGCCGCGGGGGAGACCCGGGCGTCGTCGTCGTGGGCACGGCCGACGTCTGGGTCAAGCTCGCCAAGTGCTGCACGCCCGTGCCCGGCGACCCGATCATCGGTTTCGTGACCCGCGGCAACGGCGTCTCCGTGCACCGGGCCGACTGCACCAACGCCACGCAGCTGACCGCCAACCCCGAGCGGCTCATCGACGTCGAGTGGGCCCCGAGCTCGGCCAGCGTGTTCCTCGTGCAGCTCCAGGTCGAGGCCCTCGACCGCAACCGGCTGCTGTCCGACGTGACGCGGGTGCTGTCCGACCAGCACGTCAACATCCTGTCGGCGTCGGTGCAGACCTCCCGCGACCGTGTCGCCATCTCGCGGTTCACCTTCGAGATGGGCGACCCGGCCCACCTCGACCACGTCATCAAGGCGGTCCGCAAGATCGACGGCGTCTTCGACGTCTACCGGGTCAACGGCGGCAAGTCCACCGACGCCGCCCTGCGCCGCTGACCGACCCCGCGCCAACGACCGACCGTCGGCGAGCCACGGGTCGTGGCCCACCGACGGTCGGTCGCGGCTGGGTCAGCCGCCGAACTCGGCGACGCCGGCACGGGCCTGGTCGAGCCAGGTCTGACGTGCCTCGAGCGCCTCACGGGCCTTGCGGATCGTGGACTCGTTGCCGGTCCGCTCGGCCTTCTCGAGCTCCTCGCGCAGGTCGGCGACGGCACGCTCGAGCTGGTCGACCATGCCCCGGGCGCGCGCGGCGACCTCCGGGTTGGTCGACCGCCACTTCCGGTCCTCGGCGTCGCGGACGGCCTGCTCGATGCGGCGCATCGCCTTCTCGACCCGGTCCATGTCGGCGCGCGGGACCTTGCCGGCGGCGTCCCACTTGTCCTGGACGATGCGCAGCTGCGCCTTGGCCTTCTCGAGGTCGGTCACCGGCAGGATCGCCTCCGCCTCGACGAGGAGCGCCTCCTTGACCTCGAGGTTGCCGCGGTACTGCTCCTCCTCGGCGGCGACGACCTCGTCCTTGGCCGCGAAGAACGCGTCCTGCGCGGCCTTGAACCGGGTCCACAGCTTGTCGTCGTCGGTGCGGCTCGCGCGTCCGGCCCGGCGCCACTCGTCCATGAGACGCTTGAACGCGCCGGCGGTGGCGGCCCAGTCGTGGCTGGTCGCGAGGCTCTCGGCCTCGGCGACGAGGCGCTCCTTGCGGGTCTTGGCGTCCGCGTGCTGGGCGTCGAGCTGGGCGAAGTGGGCACGGCGGGCCTTGTCGAAGCCGTTGCGCGCGGCGCTGAAGCGCTGCCACAACGCGGACTCGGTCTCGCGGTCGAGGCGGGTGGCCGCCCGCTGGTGGGCCTTCCACTCGTCGAGCAGCTCGCGCATCCGGGCACCGCTGCTCTTCCACTGGATGCGGTTCTCCGGCTGGGCCGCGATCTGCTCTGCCTCGGCCACGATCTTCTCGCGCTCGGCGGTGGCCAGGGCTCGAGCCTCGGCGCGGTGCTGCTGCTCGACGGTGCGCTTGCTCGCGATGCCGGACTGGATCTCGTCCAGCTTGGCGGCCAACGCGTCGAGGTCGCCGACGACGGTCGCGTCCTTGACCTGCGCCGCCAGCGTCTTGAGCCCCTCGGCGACGTCCTTGGACGGCACCTCCGGCTGTCCCAGCCGCTGCTCGAGCAGCACGGCGGAGGCGAACAGCTCGTCGTACTTGCGCGCGAAGTAGGTCAGCGCCTCCTCCGGCGTGGCACCCGGGTAGGAGCCCACCTCCTGCTCGCCGTCCCTGGTGCGCACGAAGACGGTGCCGTCCTCGGCGACGCGACCGAACGCGGCCGACGCGGAGTGGTCGCTCGTCACCGGTGCCGGGGCGGCGGGCGCCGGGGCGTGGCCGGCGACCTTGGCCACGGCCGCGGGTGTCGGGATCCCCGACGGCCTGGGCACCGCGCTCGGCTTCGGGGGCGCGGGCACCGGCGCTGCCGGCGCCGCCGGCGCTGCCGCCGCGACCCCGGTGACCCCGGCAGCAGGCGCCTCGGCGTCGGCCGGCGTCTCGGCCGGCGGCTGCGGAGCAGTGCCGGCCGGCTCTGCCGACTCCGGGACCGCGACGTCCGCGGGAGCCGCCCCTGCGGGCTCGGCGACGGCCGGCTCAGCCGCCTCGGGCTCGGCCACCTCAGGCTCCGCCGCCACGCTCGGCTGCGAGGTCTCTATGGGTCCAGCGGCCACGCTCGGCGCCACGGTCTCGGCGGTCTCGGGCTCGGCGGTCTCGGTCTCGGCGGTCTCGGGCTCGGCAGTCTCGGTCTCGGCGGTCTCCGCGGTCCCCGTGCTGTCGTCGGTCTGGACGGGGTCCGCCGCGTGGGCCGCCTCGGTCACGCGGACGGACTCGAGCGTGTCGGCCATGTCGGCTGCGGGGTTCACAGGTGCCTGCTCCTCCGTGGGGACGTGGGGCTGGGCGTCGGTCGCGTTCTCGGTGGTGGCCTCCGCCGTGTCCGCCATACCGGCCCCGGGCGCGTCCGGCGTCGTGCCAGCGGCCTCGGAGCCCTCCGCGGCCGGCACCACCTCCGGGGTCTCGTCGGGCTGGGGGTGCTGCACGTCGCTCATGCCTTCTTCTCCGTCACGCTGACACTGAGGATGCTGATCGGGGACACCGGGGTGCCGTCGGCGGGGCTCGGCGGCAGGGCCTTGTTCGCCGCGATCCTCGCGACGACGTCGAGGCCCTTGATGACCTTCCCGAAGATCGTGTAGCCGCCGCCGTCGGTCGGCAACTTCGTTTCCTTGTACGTGATGAAGAACTGGCCGCCGTTGCTGTTCGGGTCCTGCGTGCGCGCCATGGCCAGGCTGCCGGCCGGGTACGTGCCGTCCTTCGGCGCGTTCTCGATGCCGAAGGTGTAGCCGGGGCCGCCCGAGCCGGTGCCCGTGGGGTCGCCGCACTGGAGTACGTAGATGCCCTCGGTCGTGACGCGGTGGCAGGGGCTCGGCGCCCAGTACCCCGCCTTGGCCAGGTTGAGGAACGATGCCACCGTCTGCGGGGCCTTGGCGCCGTCGAGCTCGACGACGACGGGCCCGCAGGTGGTCCTGATGGTGGCCACGAAGGTCTTGCCGGCGGCTGTCTTCTTGTCGGGGACCTGCGTCAGCTTCTTCGGCGTCTTCTGCAGCGCCGGGGGCCTGGTGCAGCCCGCGGCGAGCTTCTGGCCGGCCTGGAGGCCGTTGGCGCCGGTCGTCGCGCCGGGCTCGGAGGTCGTCGACGCAGCGGGCGTGGTCGTGGCTGCGGCGGCCGGCGTGCCGGTGTCGGAGCTGCCGATGATCTTGGGCACTGCGATGACGGCCGCGACGACGAGGATGACCGCGAGGATCACGCCGAACACCTGCTTGTCCCGCGTCGAGTCGCTGACCGGCGGCTTGGCCTTCTTCAGCTGCTCCTCGTGGCGGCGGCGCGCACGTGCGCGTTCCTGCTCTTTGGTCACGAACCTCTCCTCGAACGGGCCGCTGGGGGTGGTCCCCGGGCGTTCGGTCATTTTAAGGAAGGAGCCCGGCTCGGGCGCAGCAGGACCGGTCACGAGTCCATGACAACTGGCTCGGTTCCGGAGATGTTGCGGTGAGCGGGCGCCAGGGCACGTCTCGCTAGGCTCGCGATGTGCTCACCATCGCCTTCCCGGCCCAGGCCTTCGACACGAACTGCTACGTCATCGCGCCGGCGGCGGGGGAGGAGTGCATCGTCGTCGACCCGGGCGTCGGCGTCGTCGAGACGCTCCGGGACGTGCTGGCCGAGCACCGGCTCCGGCCTGCCGCGGTGCTGCTCACCCACGGGCACGTCGACCACGTCTACTCGGTCACGCCCGTGTGCGGCTCGGACACCGCCGCCTACATCCACGCCGATGACCGGTACCGGCTGACCGACCTCCTCGCGCGCAGCAACCCGGGACTCGTCGCGATGCTCGAGCAACAGTTCGGCACGGCGGCGCAGTGGACCGAACCCAGCACCGTGGTGGAGATCGGCGATGGCACGCGCCTGACGCTCGCCGGGCTCGACGTCGACGTCGTCCACGCCCCGGGCCACACCGAGGGCTCGGTCATGTTCGGCATCGACCGCGTGCCCGACGGCATCCGGGGCCAGGTCGACGTCGACCGCACCATGGTGACCGGCGACGTCCTCTTCGCCGGCTCGATCGGGCGCACCGACCTGCCCGGCGGCGACGCGGAGGCGATGCGGCGCAGCCTGCGCGAGAAGGTCCTGCCCCTGCCCGACACGACGCTCGTCCTGCCGGGGCACTACCGGGCCACGACGATGGCCCACGAGCGGGCCACGAACCCGTACCTGACAGACTTGGGCGCGTGAGCAGCACCCCGAGCACCAAGGTCACGCCGATCAGCGGGTTCCCCGAGTACCTGCCTGCCGAGCGCATCGTCGAGCAACGCTTCCTCGACGTCATCCGCGAGACCTTCGAGCTGCACGGCTTCTCCTCCGTCGAGACCCGCTCCATCGAGCCGGTCGACCGCCTGCTCGGCAAGGGCGGCGACGCCGACAAGGAGATCTACGCGGTCTCCCGGCTCGCCGGTGACGACGCGGACGCCCGCTGGGGCCTGCACTTCGACATGACGGTGCCCTTCGCCCGGTACGTCCTGGAGAACGCCGGCAAGCTGTCGTTCCCGTTCCGGCGCTACCAGATCCAGAAGGCCTGGCGCGGTGAGCGTCCCCAGGAGGGGCGCTACCGCGAGTTCACGCAGGCCGACATCGACGTCGTCGACACCGGTGAGCTGAGCCCGCACTTCGAGGCCGAGATGCCGCTCGTCATCGCCGACGTCTTCAGCCGGTTCCCGGTCGGCGAGTTCGTCATCCAGGTCAACAACCGCAAGATCCCCAACGGCTTCTACCAGGGCATCGGCATCACCGACGTCGTCGGCACCCTGCGCATCGTCGACAAGCTCGACAAGGTGGGCCCCGAGAAGGTCAAGGCGATGCTCGTCGAGGCCGGCGCCACCGACGAGCAGGCCGACCGGTGCCTGGCCCTGGCCGACATCCGCAGCGAGGACCTCTCGTTCGTCGAGCAGGTCCGGGCGCTCGGCGTCGAGCACCCGCTGCTCGAGGAGGGCCTCGAGTCGCTCGCCGAGGTCATCCGCACCGGCATGGCGCACGCCCCGGGCCGCATCGTGGCCGACCTGCGGATCGCGCGGGGCCTCGACTACTACACGGGCACGGTCTACGAGACGCAGTTCGTCGGGCACGAGTCGTGGGGGTCCTTCTGCTCGGGGGGCCGGTACGACGCGCTCGCCACGGACGGCCGGAACACCTACCCCGGTGTCGGCATCTCGATCGGGGTCACGCGCATCCTCGGCCTCCTCGTCGGCCGCGGCCTCGTCACGGCGTCGCGGTCCACCCCCGCCGCGGTCCTCGTCGCCCTCAAGGACGACGACTCGCGCGAGGTCGCGGTGGCGGTGGCGACGGCCCTGCGCCGACGCGGCATCGCCTGTGAGGTGGCGCCGTCGGCGGCCCGCTTCGGCAAGCAGATCCGCTACGCCGAGCGTCGGGGCATCCCGTTCGTCTGGTTCCCCGAGGCGGGGGAGTCCGGCGACGAGGTCAAGGACATCCGCTCCGGGGAACAGCTTCCGGCGGACGCCGAGGCGTGGACCCCGCCCGCCGAGGACCTGCGCCCGGCCGTCACGCGCGTCGAGGGCTGAACGGCCCGCTCACGTAGGCGGTGGGCGCAGGCCCTGGTCGCGCAGCTCGAGCCGCGCCAGCTCGCGGATGACGACGGTGTCCTGGCGCCGCCACGCACCGACCGGGTCGTCGCAGACTCGGGCCAGGGCCCGCATCGGCTGGTTGGCCAGGGCCCGCAGCGCGAAGAGGTCGAGGTCCGAGCCGGAGTCGACGAACCGCTGGGCTGCCGCGGCCCGGCGGGCGAAGCCGATGCGCACGTAGAGCCACAGCCCGACGACCATGACGATCGGCACGAGGGCCACGACGAGCCCGAGCACCAGGGCCACGCGCTCGACGGCCGTGGCCATCGACGCGCCGGCGTCGCTCAGCGTCGTGCCCGACCTCGCGGCCTGCCCGAGCCACTGCTCGAGCTGGTCACCGACGAGAGGGATCCGTCCGGCCTGGTCACCGGCGCCGGCGAGGGAGCGGTGCACCGAGTCGCCGGCCGCGGTGATCGAGTCGGCCGGCCCGCGCAGCCCCAGGACGACGTCGTGGGTCCGGCGTCCGAGCCACACCCAGAGGCCGACCCACAGCAGCACCAGCACGTCGGACAGCAGCTGACGCGTCCGCCGGGCGGGGGTGTCGGCGTAGAGCTTCATGAGTCGGGCCTCATCGGTGCGCCTCCCTGGTCGGTAGCCAACCTACGCGCCGGAGCCCGGCCCGGCAGTGTGCCGGGGCGGCCGCGGACGCGTCCACCACGTGGATACGCTGGCCTCGCGGCCGCTGGACGGGGCCGTTCGACCGCGGCAACGGCGCCGCGGGAGGTCGTGAGTCCGGAAGGAAGTGCAACAGGCATGAAGGTCGGTATCCCTCGCGAGGTCAAGAACCACGAGTACCGCGTGGCCATCACACCGTCGGGCGTCCACGAGCTCACCGAGCACGGTCACGAGGTCTTCGTCGAGAAGGACGCTGGCGTCGGCTCGCAGATCGGAGACGACGACTACGTCGCCGCCGGCGCCCGCATCATCGGCTCGGCCGACGACGTGTGGGGCGAGGCGGACCTCGTCCTCAAGGTCAAGGAGCCCGTGGCCGAGGAGTACCACCGCCTGCGCGAGGGGCTGACGCTGTTCACCTACCTGCACCTCGCGGCCGACAAGCGGCTCACCGAGGAGCTCGTGGCCCGCAGGGTCACCGGCATCGCCTACGAGACGGTGCAGCTGCCCTCGGGCGCGCTGCCGCTGCTCTACCCGATGTCCGAGGTGGCCGGTTGCCTCGCTCCGCAGGTGGGGGCCCACGCGCTGATGCGTGCCCAGGGCGGTCGTGGCGTGCTCATGGGCGGTGTCGGCGGGGTCGCCAACGCCAAGGTCGTCATCCTCGGCGCCGGCGTCTCCGGGCAGAACGCCGCGAACATCGCCCTCGGGATGGGCGCCGACGTCACGCTGCTCGACACCGACCTCGACAAGCTGCGGATGTCCTTCTGGCGCTACGACAACCAGGTGCACGGCCTCGCCTCGTCGCGGTTGACGGTTCAGGAGCAGGTGCTGCAGGCCGACATGGTCATCGGTGCGGTGCTCATCCCCGGTGCGGCCGCCCCGAAGCTGGTCTCCAACGACCTCGTTGCCCGGATGAAGCCGGGGTCGGTCCTCGTCGACATCGCCATCGACCAGGGCGGCTGCTTCGAGGACAGCCACGCCACGACGCACGCCGACCCGACCTACCAGGTGCACAACTCGGTGTTCTACTGCGTGGCGAACATGCCGGGGGCGGTGCCGAACACGTCGACGTACGCGCTGACCAACTCGACCCTGCCGTACGCGGTGAAGCTGGCCAACCAGGGCTGGCAGGACGCCCTCCGCTCGGACCACGCGCTGGCGCTCGGTCTCAACACCCACGACGGTCACGTCACGTATGCCGGCGTCGCCGAGGCCCACGGCATGACCGCCGTCTCGCTCGACGAGGCGCTGTCCTGACCCAGCCGCCCGCAGCCCCGCCGGCCGCGGGCGTCACGCGCATCGAGCGCGACGTCCGCGGCTGGCTCGACCACGTCCGCGTCGAGAAGGGCGCGTCCGACAACACGCTCGCCTCCTACCGCCGCGACCTGCGCGCCTACACCGCCCATCTCGCGGCCCGCGGCGTCACCGACGCCGCCCGGGTCACCGAGGCCGACGTCACCGACTTCCTCGCCGGCCTGCACGAGCGGGGGCTCGCGCCGTCCTCGGCCGCGCGGACCCTCGTCGCCGTCCGTGGGTTCCACCGCTTCCTGGCCCTCGAGGGGCAGGCGCCGACCGACCCGGCCGCCAACGTGGCACCGCCGAAGCCGCCGGCCCGCCTGCCCAAGGCCATCTCCGTCGAGGCCGTCGAGCGGCTGCTCGCCGCAGCGTCGGTCGGCGACACGCCCGAGTCCCTGCGGGACCGGGCCCTGCTCGAGCTGCTCTACGGCGCGGGTGCCCGCATCAGCGAGGTCGTCGGGCTGGACGTCGACGACCTCGACCTTCCCGGCCCGCCGGGCCCGGACGTCGCGGGGGAGGCCCCCACGTCCGGTTCCGGCGTCGGCGTCTCGGCGGTGCGCCTGCACGGCAAGGGCGGCAAGGAGCGTCTCGTGCCGGTCGGGCGGTACGCCGTCGACGCGGTCACGGCCTACCTCGTCCGCGGCCGGCCTGCCCTCGCGGTCAGGGGCCGGGGAGGCCCCGCGCTCTTCGTCAACCAGCGCGGCAACCGGCTCTCGCGCCAGTCGGCCTGGGCGGTGATCCGCCGCGCGGCCGAGCGGGCCGACCTCAGCGAGCACGTGTCGCCGCACACGCTGCGCCACTCGTTCGCCACCCACCTGCTCGACGGTGGCGCCGACGTGCGCGTCGTGCAGGAGCTGCTCGGGCATGCGTCGGTCACGACGACGCAGATCTACACGATGGTCTCGACACACCGGCTCCGGGAGGTGTATGCGACGGCCCATCCGCGTGCACGCTGATAGGGTCGCTCGTGATCGGCGAGAGCCCGACCACTGACCTGAGACGAGGTCGACCGAGTGGAACACCAGGTGAACGAGGAGTCACACGAGACCATGCAGTCCGTGCCGTCCGAGCACCTCGACACGCGACCCGGCGACGCCGGCCGGCACCCCGGCCCCGCGCCCGAGCGCATCGTGTCCGCCGCCGCGCTCCAGGCCGACGCCCGCGCCGGACTCGGCCCCACCGGTCGTCCGCTGCCCGACTTCCCGACGCCCGCGCCGCTGTCGAGCCACGGCCCGGCGCGGATCATCGCCATGTGCAACCAGAAGGGCGGCGTCGGCAAGACGACGACGACCATCAACCTCGGGGCGGCCCTGGCCGAGCTCGGCCGCCGGGTCCTCGTCATCGACTTCGACCCGCAGGGCGCCCTCTCGGTCGGTCTCGGCGTCAACGCCCTCGAGCTCGACACGACGATCTACAACCTGCTCGTCGAGCGCGGTCACGAGATCCACGAGGTCATCCGGACGACGCGGACGCCGGGCCTCGACGTCGTGCCGGCCAACATCGACCTGTCGGCCGCCGAGGTCCAGCTCGTCGGCGAGGTGGCTCGGGAGCAGATCCTCGCCCGCGTCCTGCGCCCGGTCGTCGACGAGTACGACGTCATCCTCATCGACTGCCAGCCCTCGCTCGGCCTGCTGACCGTCAACGCCCTGACGGCTGCGCACGGCGTCGTCATCCCGCTCGAGTGCGAGTTCTTCGCGATGCGGGGCGTGGCGCTGCTCATCGACACGATCGAGAAGATCACCGACCGGCTCAACCCGCGCCTGCAGGTCGACGGCATCCTCGCCACGATGTACGACGCCCGCACCCTGCACAGCCGCGAGGTCGTCCGGTCGGTCGTCGACCACTTCGGCGACCAGGTCTTCCACACCGTCATCAGCCGGACGGTGAAGTTCCCGGACGCCACGCTCGCCGCCGAACCCATCACGACGTACTCCTCCGAGCACTCCGGGGCGAACGCCTACCGGCAGCTCGCGCGCGAGCTCATCTCGCGCGGCGGTGCTGCCTGATCCCCCCTGACGCCATGACCGAGCAGGACATCGTCGACCGCGGGGCGGTCGACGCACCGAGCGCCGTGCCGAAGGCAGCGGCCCCGGCGCTGGACGTCGACCTCGAGCCGTCGGGGGTCGCCTCGGAGGCCACCTCGGGGATCACGCCGGGCGGCGTGCTGACCCGGCGATCCGCGACCGCGCCGTTCCAGGTGCACCTCGACGTCTTCTCCGGGCCCTTCGAGCTGCTCCTCGGCCTCATCAGCAAGCACAAGCTCGACATCACCGAGGTGGCACTGGCCCAGGTCACCGACGAGTTCATCGCCCACATCCGGGCGGCCCAGGCCGTCGACGACGACTGGGACCTCGGCCAGGCCAGCGAGTTCCTCCTCGTCGCGGCGACCCTCCTCGACCTCAAGGCGGCCCGGCTCCTGCCGCAGTCGGGCCCGGAGGACGACGAGGACCTCGCCCTCATCGAAGCCCGCGACCTGCTCTTCGCCCGGCTCCTGCAGTACCGCGCCTACAAGGAGATCGCCGCGACGTTCCGCGAGCGGATGGCCACGGCCGGGCGCATCACCCCCCGTCAGGCCGGCCTCGAGCCGCACTTCGCGAGCCTGCTGCCCGAGCTGGTCATCGCCCTGACGCCCGAGCAGTTCGCCATGGTCGCCGCGCGGGCCATGACGCCCAAGGTGCCTCCGACCGTGGGCCTGGACCACCTGCACGCGCCCCAGGTCAGCGTCCGCGAGCAGGCGGCGATCATCGTGTCGCGCCTGCGGTCCCGTGGCCAGGTGTCCTTCCGCAGCCTCGTCGCCGACGCCGACAGCACGCTCGTCATCGTCGCCCGCTTCCTCGCCCTCCTCGAGCTGTTCAAGGAGGCGGCCATCGCCTTCGAGCAGGCCGAGGCCCTCGGTGAGCTCGACATCCGGTGGACCGGCGCCGACGAGGGCGACGTGCAGATCACCGACGAGTTCGACGAGTCCGACCAGTCCGACCAGTCTGACGAGTCCGACGCCGTGGACGCGACCGACGCCGTCGACGAGGCCGACGCCGCCGCCGAGACCGACGTCCCGCCGGCAGCGGACGCCCCGAGCACCACATCCCAGATCGACGCAGGAGCAGACGATGAGTGACGAGGACGTCGTGGTCGCCCCGGCGGACGCCGACGACGAGCCAGGCTTCGAGGCGGTCGACACGTCCCCCGGGCACTCGGACGAACCGGTGCCGGACCCGGTGGTCGAGCCCGACGAGCAGATCGCCTTCGACATCAACGACTTCCCGGGCGGCGCGCGCTCGGCGCTCGAGGCCGTCCTCATGGTCGTCGACGAGCCGGTCACCGAGCTGGCCCTCGCCTCGGCGCTCGAGCTGCCCGTCGAGGACGTCCGGGAGCACCTGGCTGCCCTGGAGGCCGAGTACGCCGAGCAGCAGCGCGGGTTCACGCTGCGCAGCGTCGCCGGCGGCTGGCGCATGTACAGCCGGCCCGACTATGCCCCTGTCGTCGAGAAGTTCGTCCTCGACGGGCAGCAGGCCAAGCTGACCCAGGCCTCCCTCGAGACCCTCGCCGTCATCGCCTACCGACAGCCGGTATCCCGCGCCAGGGTCAGCGCCGTCCGCGGCGTCAACGTCGACGGTGTCGTGCGCACGCTCGTCTCGCGCGGCCTCATCGAGGAGGTCGAGGGCACGGGCGACAGCGGTGCGGTCCTGTACCGCACGACGCCCTACTTCCTCCAGCGGATGGGACTCGGGTCGCTCGACGACCTGCCGCCGCTCGCGCCGTACCTGCCGGACGCCGACGTCATCGACGAGCTCATCGAGGAAGGACACGCATGAGCGAGTACTCACGGTCCCCGCGCCAGCCGCGGAAGAAGGGCTCCGGCTCGGGACGCGCCGGCGGCGGGCCCCGTGGTGCCGGCGGGTCCGGTGCTCCGGGAGGCGCCGGGCGCGGTCGCGGCGGCCAGCCGGCCCGGGGTGGCAGCGGGCAGCCGGCCCGCGGGGGCAAGACCGCCGGCCGCGGTGGTTCAGGCGGCTCGAGCGGCTCGGGCGGGCGCGGCCAGCGCTCCGCCCCGCGGTTCGCGGGTTCGACGAAACCCAGCCAGCCGACGCGCCTGCCCGAGCGGCGCGAGCAGCCGCAGGTCGACGTCCACGACCCGGCGGGCACCCGGCTGCAGAAGCTCATGGCCGCCGCCGGCGTCGGTTCGCGCCGTGTCTGCGAGAACCTCATCGCCGAGGGCCGCGTCGAGGTCGACGGGCAGGTGGTGACCGAGCTGGGGGTGCGCGTCGACCCGCGAACCGCGGTCGTGCACGTCGACGGCGTCCGCGTCAACCTCGACGAGGACCGCGTCTACCTGGCGTTCAACAAGCCCAAGGGCGTCGTCACGACGATGAGCGACGAGCTCGGTCGCGTCTCGCTCGCCGACTACGTCGGCAACCGCGAGGAGCGGCTCTTCCACGTCGGACGCCTCGACGCCGACACCGAGGGGCTGCTCCTGCTGACCAACGACGGTGACCTGGCCCACCGGCTCCAGCACCCGGCCTACGGGGTCCTCAAGACCTACCTGGCCACGGTCCGCGGGCCGGTCGGCCGCGACGTCGGCAAGCGGCTGCGCGAGGGCGTCGACCTCGAGGACGGCCCCGTCAAGGTCGACTCCTTCCGCGTCGTCGACAGCCAGCCGGGCAAGGCGCTCGTCGAGGTCGTCCTGCACGAGGGTCGCAAGCACGTCGTGCGCCGGATGCTCGAGGCCGTGGGACACCCGGTCCTCGAGCTCGTCCGCACCGAGGTGGGCCCGATCCGCCTCGCCGACCTCAAGTCCGGCCGGCTGCGCCGGCTCAACAAGGCCGAGGTGGGCGCGCTCTACCAGGCCGCCGGTCTGTGACCAGCGTCCACGTCGTCGGGACGGGCCTCATCGGCACGAGCCTCGGCATCGCCCTGACCAGCCGCGGCTACCGGGTCACACTCGAGGACCCCTCGCCGACGGCGGTCCACCTGGCCCGGGACCTGCGTGCCGGTGAGCCGCTCGACGCCGCGGGGGAGCGGGCCGGCGGCGACCCCGATGTCGTCGTCGTCGCGGCGCCCCCGGACGTCGCGGCGGACACCGTCGCGGCGGCGCTGCGACGCTGGCCGCGCGCCGTCGTCACCGATGTCGCCTCGGTCAAGGAGACGGTGCTCGAGCGCGTCCTCGCCTCCGGGGCCGACGCCTCCCGCTACGTCGGCTCGCACCCGATGGCCGGGCGCGAACGGTCGGGCGCGGCGGCCGCGCGCGCGGACCTCTTCGACGGTCGGGCGTGGGTCGTCGTGCCGCACCCGGGGTCGAGCGAGGCCGCCGTCCGAGCCGTCCGGACGCTCGCCGTCGACGTCGGGGCCGCCGTGCGCGTCATGCCCGCCCGGGAGCACGACGCCGCCGTGGCCGCCGTCTCGCACGTGCCACAGCTCGCTGCGAGCATCGTCGCCGCCTGCCTGCGCGAGCTGCCCGAGCCCGCCGTCGGCCTCGCCGGCCAGGGCCTGCGCGACGTCACGCGCATCGCGGCGAGCGACCCGCGGCTCTGGACACAGATCCTGGCCGGCAACGCCGCCGCGGTGCGGGAGGTCCTGCAGCAGGTTCGCGGGCAGGTCGACGACGTCCTCACGGCCCTGGACAGCCTCGTCGACGACGACGGCGCCGGCTCGCTCGCGACGCTGAGCCGCGTCCTCGAGTCCGGCAACCTGGGGCACGCGCGCATCCCCGGTAAGCACGGGTCCGCACCGGCTGCCTACGAGGTCGTGTCCGTCGTGGTTCCGGACGAGCCGGGCGCCCTCGCGCGCCTGCTCACCGACATCGGCGCGGCCGGCATCAACCTCGAGGACCTGCACCTCGAGCACGGGCTCGGGCAGGCCGTCGGTGTGGCCGAGGTGTCGGTCGTCCCGGCGTCCGTCGAGCCGCTGCGGGCCGAGCTGACCCGGCTCGGCTGGCGCGTCCACGACTGAGCCCGCGCCCACGAGGGCCCGCGGGACAGGCACTATCCTCTGGCGCATGTCGCAGACCGCCGATCAGCACGAGCAGCCCGTCCCCGGATTCGTCATCGCCATCGACGGGCCCTCGGGCTCCGGCAAGTCGAGCGTCTCCAAGCAGGTCGCCCGCGCGCTCGGCTTCGCCTTCCTCGACACCGGCGCCATGTACCGCGCCCTGACGTGGTGGTGCCTGCACCGCGGCGTGGACCTTGCCGACGTCGAGGCGGTGGAGAAGGCCGCGGCCGACTTCCCCCTGACGATCGGCACCGACCCCGACGCGCCGACCGTCACCGTCGACGGCACGGACGTGTCCGCGGCCATCCGGGAGGGCCGCATCTCCACGAACGTCTCGGCCGTCGCCGCCGTGATCCCCGTCCGCGAGATCCTGTGCGACCTGCAACGCCGGCTCATCTCCGACGCGGCGCGCGCCTCCGGCGGCGTCGTCGCCGAGGGTCGCGACATCACCACCGTCGTGGCTCCCGATGCGCCGGTGCGGATCCTCCTCACGGCTTCGGAGGAGGCCCGCCTGGCCCGCCGGAGCAAGGAGCTGCACGGCCACGCCGGGGAGCACGCCGTCGCGGCGACGCGGTCGCAGGTCATCGACCGTGACCGGGCCGACTCGGCCGTGTCCGAGTTCACCGTGGCCGCAGACGGCGTCACGACCGTCGACACCTCGCACCTGGACTTCGAGGGCTCCGTGGCAGCCGTGCTCGCCGTCGTCGAGGCAGCACGGGCATGAGCACGGCCACGGCGCCGCACCCGAGCCGGGCCCGCGTCGGGCGTCCCATTGGGCGGTTCATCTTCACCACGCTCTACCGGGGCACCGCCCGGCACCGCGAACGGGTACCCCGCTCCGGCCCGGTCATCTTCGTGGCCAACCACGCGGCCTTCCTCGATGGCCCGCTCGTCTTCTCGATGGCGCCGCGCCCGGTCAGCTTCCTCGTCAAGCAGGAGGCGTTCGCGGGCTTCTTCGGCTGGACCATCCGCAACGTCGGGCAGATCCCCATCGACCGCACCGTCGGCGACCGGGCCGCTCTGGCCGCCGCGACCGCGGTGCTCGAGGAGGGGGGAGCGGTCGGCATCTTCCCCGAGGGCAACCGGACCGACGGCGAGGTCCAGCAGGTCAACCAGGGCGCGGCGTGGATCGCCCTGCGCACCGGCGCCACGATCGTGCCGGTGGCGGTCATGGGCACCCGCGTCCTGGGCGGCTCCAAGGACGCCTGGCCGGCCCCGCGCTCGCGCCTTCTCGTCGACTTCGGCGAGCCGTTCCACCTCGACGTGGACGCCTCCGCACCGGGCCGGGAGCGCCTCCGGCTGGCCAGCGAGCAGCTGCGCGACCGCCTCGCGTCACACGTGCGTCGTGCGCGGGTGGAGAATGGTGCCTCCAGAGACGTTCACTGATTCGAGGACACCGTGACTGACGAGACCGCCCGCCCCACCGACGAGGGCGCTCCGATCTCGACCACCACCGCCGACGAGGCCGGCGTCGAGCGCGCCCTGCGAGCCGGCCTCTCCGAGTTCGAGCTGAGCCCCGAGGACGAGGCGCTGCTGTCGGCCGAGGGTCCACTCGTCGGTGACGAGACCGGCCGCGGCCCGCTGCCGGTCGTGGCCGTCGTCGGACGGCCGAACGTCGGCAAGTCGAGCCTCGTCAACCGCATCCTGCGCCGACGCGAGGCCGTCGTCGAGGACGTCCCGGGCGTCACCCGTGACCGAGTCTCCTACGAGGCCGAGTGGGGCGGTCGGCGGTTCACCATCGTCGACACCGGCGGCTGGGAGGCAGACGCGTCCGGCATCCACCTGCGCGTGGCCGAGCAGGCCGAGATCGCCATCGACCTGGCCGACGTCGTCGTCTTCGTGGTGGACGCCACGGTCGGGGCCACCGACGACGACGAGAAGGTCGTGCGCCTGCTGCGGCGCTCCGGCAAGCCCGTCGTCCTCGTCGCCAACAAGGTCGACGACGAGCGTGGCGAGGCGGACGCCGCGGCCCTGTGGAACCTCGGGCTCGGGCAGCCCTGGCCGGTGTCCGCCGTGCACGGACGCGGCAGCGGTGACGCGCTCGACGCCGTCCTGGAGGTGCTGCCCGAGGTCTCGGCGCACGGCGCCTACGCCCAGGGTGGCCCGCGCCGCGTCGCCCTCGTCGGCCGGCCCAACGTCGGCAAGTCGAGCCTGCTCAACAAGCTCGCCGGCTCGGACCGCGTCGTCGTCGACAACGTCGCGGGCACGACCCGTGACCCGGTCGACGAGCTCATCGAGCTCGGCGGCACGACGTGGCGGTTCGTCGACACCGCGGGCATCCGCCGTCGTGTGCACCAGACCCGTGGTGCGGACTTCTACGCCTCGCTGCGCACCCAGACGGCGCTGGAGAAGGCCGAGGTGGCCGTCGTCCTCATCGACGCCGAGCAGCAGATCGCCGAGCAGGACATCCGCGTGGTCCAGCAGGTCATCGACGCGGGTCGTGCCCTCGTCATCGCCTACAACAAGTGGGACACCCTCGACGAGGAGCGCCGCTACTACCTCGAGCGCGAGATCGAGAAGGAGCTCGTCCAGGTGCCGTGGGCGCCACGGGTCAACATCTCCGCTCGCACGGGGCGCCACACCGACCGGCTCGTGCCGGCCCTCGAGACGGCGCTCGAGTCGTGGGACACCCGGATCCCGACGGCCCGCCTCAACGCGTTCCTGGGCGAGATCGTCGCCGCGCACCCGCACCCGGTCCGCGGCGGCAAGCAGCCGCGCATCCTCTTCGCGACGCAGGCATCGACGCGTCCACCGCGCTTCGTCGTCTTCGCCTCGGGCTTCATCGAGGCCGGCTACCGCCGCTTCATCGAGCGTCGGCTGCGCGAGCAGTTCGGCTTCGAGGGAACGCCGATCGAGGTCTCGGTGCGGGTCCGGGAGAAGCGCCGGCGCTGACCCCCGGCAGGCACCCGGCGGGGGAGCGCTGGACCCACCCCCCGATTCGGTCGAGGGCAGGACGATGCGCTAGGGTTTCGTTCGCCCCACCGGGCCACGGGCTGTGGCGCAGCTTGGTAGCGCACTTGACTGGGGGTCAAGGGGTCGCAGGTTCAAATCCTGTCAGCCCGACCGATCGGGGCCTGACCTGTTCACGCAGGTCAGGCCCCGTTTCACGCCACGTCCTGCTCTCGTGAGCCGCACGTGCCGCGCCTGGGGTCCCGTCGCCCGGCTTCGCGCTGCAGGACATAGAGAGGCAGTCGCCGTTGTGACCACACCTCCGCGTGGTCCGGTGACAGGCCTCAGGTCGATGTCACGCACCTGTAGCCGGGACACCTCGCGGAACCGCATGGCCGTCGTGGCGAGGCGCCAGGCCGATCAGGCTTGAACCGTCGGTGCCAGCTTCGTCCGGGCCTGCTCGACCCAGGCGTCGAAGTCGGACAGTGACGGGTTGAGCGAGCGCGCCACTTCGATGGGGCGTTGGTCTGTCTGCTGGGGTACCTCGGCGATGAACTGGAACATGTTGGCTGCGATCTCGATGCCCGGAAACGGCAGCGCGCGGAAGGCCTCCAGCGGCATCGGCTGGTACCTGACCCGCTGGGCGAAGACCCGCGAGAGACCGTCGGCCAACTGCTCTCCCGTGACCTGCTGCGCAGCGAGCGGGACCCTGGTGCCGAGGTAGTCCCCTGGTTGCTGGAAGATCCGGTAGGCGCAGCGGCCGATGTCCTCGGCGGCCATGCCCGGTAGCTTGGCCCCGCCGAGCGGGAGGACCAGGGTGAGGACGCCGTCCGGTCCGGGCTGCGGAACACCCTTGCCGAAGACGAACCCGTCCCAGTGCGTCGGAGTGAGCACATACGTCGTCGGAACGCCGGCGGTCTTGAAGGCCGAGTCGCCGTCGGCTTTGGCGTCGAACGGCGGCACCTTGTACGTGCCCATCACGGTCGGCATCCTGGCGTCGTCGAGCGGGTACCACCGGCGAGTGTCCTCCATCGTGGACCAGATGGCGTGCCGGACGCCCGCCTCGGCGGCGGCGCGGGCCTGGTTGCCGGCTTGCGTGGTTTCACGCTGCGGGGAGAAGTGCTCCCAGAACGTCGTCATGCAGAAGGCGCCGTAGGCGCCGTCGAACGCGGCGACCAGGCTGTCGGTGTCGTCCATGTCGGCCTGGACCACGGTCGCGCCGAGGTCGGCGAGTGCCCGAGCGGCCGGCGAGTCGGGTGTGCGGGTGATCGCGCGGCAGGTGAAGCCGCCGTCTGGGTCGGCGAGGATCGCCCGGGCGAGCCCACCTGCGGTGGCGCCGGTGGCACCGATGACGGCAATGGTCTTGGTTTCGGTCATGTCGTCGACGTTAGGAGCGCAGCGGGGAGCAGGCGTCGACCGAACTACTCAGTGGCAGTACTCATTCGGGTGCTCTGCACCCAGAGAGCCACTTGGCTGCGGTGGTGCAGGCCCAGCTTGTCCATGATGTGCTGCACGTGGTTCTGCGCAGTGCGCTCGGAGATGTAGAGCCGGGCCGAGATCTCGCGGTTGGTGCGGCCCTCGGCGAGGAGTTCCGCCACCTGCTGCTCCCGTCGGGTCAGTGGCAGAGAGCTCTGCTTGTCCAGCCGCTCGAGCAGCGCGGCCGACTTGGCGAGGATCGGCGGCATTCCCAGCCGAGTGCAGCGCCGTCGCGCGTCGATGGCCAGCGACCGGGCCCGCGTCAGGTCCCCGGGCGCTGAGCGCCGCGTCAGTGCCCTTGCCAGCTCGTACTGCGCCTCGGCGTGAAATCCTTCGGCACCGTTCGCGGCACAGGACTTGGTGGCCGACTCCAGGTCGGCGATCGCGTCGTCGAGCAGGCCGAGGTGTGTTGCGCCGATCCCGAGCCACAGCTCGGCTGGACCCAGGTAGGCCATCGCGTAGCGGCCGTTGACGATGTGGTGGCCGCGGAAGGCCGCGAGCCGGGCGCTCAGGGTGACGACGTCGTCGTCGACGTCGAGCGCGGATGCCGTGGCGATTCCGAGCGCCCACGTGACCAAGGCTCCGTGCGGCGACTCCCGCCACTGCGTGGCAGGGCCGAGGCGGCGGTAGAGGCGGGCCGCCTCCGGGATGCGACCCAGGTCAGCCAGCACCGCCGCTGGTCCCAGTGTCATCACGATGCCTTCGAGGGGCCAGTCCTGGTCGGCCGGGTCGACGCCCATGCCGAGCGCGTCGAGGGTCTGGTCCGAGTAGCCGATGTGGTGGCCGAGGTTGGCCAGGAACCCTGCGTAGAGCAGAAGCGCCGGTGGGTGGCCGGTTGCCGCCACGCTCGCCAAAGCCTCGTCCCCGTAACGGTGGGCCTCGGCCAGCTGGCCGCGTGCCTGGGCCAGCACCGCCGTGCAGTTCAGCACCCGCCACCGGGCGATCGGCCCACCGACCCGGCTCGCCCATCGCGTCACCTCCTCCAGCGCACGCCCCGCCTCGGCGAGCTCTCCGCGTTCGCACGCGGCGTCGAAGCGCCACTCGGCCGCGGCAAGGAGCACCCTGGAGCGATCGGTGCGGGTGCCGAGGTCCGCCATCCGAGCGGCGTCGAGCTCACGTTCCGCGAGGCCGTCGGGTCCGGACCGGACCATGTGGTGGCCGACCAGGGCCGCCTCCTCCGCCTCGGCGTCACTGTCCTCACCGACCAGCGAAACCGCCTCGTCGGCCGCGCGTTCTGCTTCCTCGATGTCCGAGAGGTGGTCGCACACCACGGCGTACGCCGCAAGCAGGCGCGCACGCAGGCCGGCCCGGTCCCGGCCGACGACGTGGAGCGCCTGCTCGCACATGCTGCGGACCAGCCGGTCGACCCGAGGGTCGAAGGTCGGATCGACAACGAGGGCGGCCTCACCGACGAGGTCTGCAAGCCTGAGGCGACCAGCGAGGTCGATGACCTCCTGGCAGTTCTGCAGGGCCCCGCCGATGTCCGCGGACAGCGCCTGCGCGGCCGCCAGCTCCAGCCTGAGCCGACACTGCGCCTCACCTGTCGCCGGCCCGACCAGCGACAGCGCCCGGGCGAACCAGCCGGCGGCGTCCTCGTACGCGTGACGCCGCATCGCCTCCCGGCCGGCCTCTTCGCTCCACTCACGACCCGGAACGGAATCTCCTACCACCGCGGCCTCGGCCCAGTGTCGTGCCAGCGCAAACATCACCGATCCGTCCGGGTGCCCCTCGTGCTGCTCCTCGATCGCCTCTGCGGCTCGCCGGTGCAGACCTGCGCGGCGGGCGGTGTCCAGCCCGGCGACGATGGCGTCCCTCACCAAGCTGTGGGTGAACCGCCACTGACCCGACTCGTGCTCAGGCCTGACCAGGGCGGCTCCAGCCGCCTCGTCAAGAGCCTGGACCACGGCCAACATCTGGCAACCGGTCACCGCCGCCACCAGCGAGACCGGGAACGCTGCTCCGACGACCGCGGCCGCCTCAAGGACAGCGGTGCAGCCGGGCGACAGCCGGGAAAGCCGAAGGCGGACCGTGTCACGCACTGACCGTGGAACTCCCGAAAGGCCGCCGTGATCGGCCAGCTGTCGGGCGAGCTCGGCCACGAAGAACGGGTTGCCGCCCGTCGCCTCCATCACCGCCGTCAGCTCGGTCTCGGTGGGGTCCCGGCCCGCTATCGCCGCCACCTGACGGCCTGCACCAGCGCGATCGAGACCCTGCACCTCGAGCTGCCGCGCGTGCGGCTCCCGGGCCAGCTCGGACAACGCCCCCGTCGTGTCCCGACAGGTCAACACCAGCAGGAGCCGCTCTTCGCGCGCAGTCCGAGCCAGGTGGCGCGCGAGCAGCTGAGAGCCGGTATCAGCGGCGTCGGCGTCATCAAGCACGATCACCAGCAGAGACGCCCGGGCTGCCTGCAGCACGACCCCCGTGACGGCATCGAACCAGCGCAGCCGTTCCTCCACCGACGGCTCGCTCGCGACCTCGAGAAATCCTGCAACAGCAGCCGAGTCCGCGCAGCCCGCGCCCTCGAGGGCCCGAACCACCTCGAGCCACGGCCGGTACGGGGCCACACCATCCGTCGCGGCCGCCCGGCCCCACGCCACCACAGCACCCTGGCCGCCCGCCATCCTGCTGAGCTCGTCCGCCAACCGGGTCTTCCCGACACCGGGCTCACCCACACACACGACCAGCCGGGCACGACCGCAGCCCGCCTCTTGCAGGCAGCCGAGCAGCACGCCCAGCTCCCACTCACGCCCCACCAGCGCCGACACCGGCGGCCTCCCTCATTCGGCTTCGACGGCTTCGTGCCCCTCGAGGTGACGCCCAGCCGTGATGTCATCCCCCGGCCGAAGTGTTCAGCAGTCATTGTGACGGACACCGGCAGATCCGGCCACGCCCCGGACCGGCTTGCCCGCCCGTTCTGGCGAGGTGGTCCCTCCGGGCGCCTCAGTGGGGGAGTGCCACGCCGGTGTCGCTTGAGCGTGGGCCCACGCGGCCCCAACGGCCTGCACGCGGTGCACGACGTCGGCACTCGAGACGCTGTCGTTGGCGGTCATCGGGTGCGTGCGGCACGGACCTCGACGGATCCGGGGGTCAGGGGGTCGCGAGTTCAGATCCTGCCAGCCCGACCGTCTCCTCTTCGGGACAGAGGAAGGCCTCGAACCCACGGGTTCGGGGTTCCTGGCGTTCGGGACTCGGTGGAGGCGCATGGCCATGGAGAGCCGGTGAGTGCCGGCCGGCTGCGGACCGGCCTGGACCGCTGCCGCCGTGACCGTCCGTGACGCACTGACGGCATCTGGACCTCACCGACGGCCCCAGCCGAGTCGGCTGGGGCCGTCGGTGTGCCCTTCTCGTGGAGGGCTGCCCGCCCGGCGTCAGGAGATCAGGTTGATGATGGTGTTCTTGGGCTCGGTCATGGCCTCGACGGCGAACTGGACGCCCTCCCTGCCGATACCCGAGCCCTTGAACCCGCCGAAGGGCATCGCGTCGATCCGCAGGTCGCTCGTGCCGTTGACGACGACGGCTCCCGCGACGAGGCGGGACGCGACGCTGAACGCCGTCTCCACGGACTGGGTGAAGACGCCCGCCTGCAGGGCGTAGTCACCCTCGTTCGCCGCGGCGACCGCGCCGGTCAGGTCCTCGAAGGGGACGATGGTCACCACCGGTCCGAAGATCTCGTCGGTGAGGACCTTCGAGCCTGCCGGGACGTCCGTGAGGATGGTCGGCTCGTAGAAGGCGCCTCGCCGGGAGCCCCCGACGCGGACCGTCGCTCCGTCCGCGACGGCCTTGCCGACCCACTCCTCGACCCGCTGCGCCTCGCCCTCGGTGACGAGGGGACCGACGTCCGTCGTGGCGTCGAACTTGCCGCCGACCCTCAGCCGGCTGGTGCGGTCGACGGCCTCCGCGAGGAACTCCTCGTAGATCGACGTGTCGACGTAGACGCGCTGGACCGACAGGCAGTTCTGGCCCGCGACCCCGAACGCGCCGTCCACGACGGCCTCGACAGCGTGGGGCCGCACGGCGTCGGCGCACACGATCGTGGGGTTGTTGCCGCCGAGCTCCATCAGCATCTTCCGGGGGCCGGCGGCCGCGGTGATCTTGGCGGCCGTGGCCGGTCCGCCGGTGAACGAGACCAGGGCGATGCGCGGGTCGGCCACCAGCGACTGCCCGGCTCCGGCACGGCCGCACACCACGGCGATCCTCGACGACGGCACGCCGGCGCGAAGCAGCAGCTCCACGAACGCCAGTGCCGTGAGGGGGGTGTGGTCCGACGGCTTGAGGACCACCCCGTTGCCGCCGATCAGGGCCGGACCGAGCTTGTGGGCCACGAGGTTGAGCGGGTCGTTGAACGAGGTGAGCGCGGCAACGACCCCGACAGGCTCGCGGGTGAACCAGCCGAGCCGGTTACCGCCGCGCCTGCTCGCACCGAAGGGGATCGTCTCGCCCTTGAGGAACACCCCGGCCTCGGCGGACAACCGCAGGGTCTCGGCGCAGCGGCCGACCTCGCGCTCGGCCTCCTTGAGCGTCTTGACGCCCTCCGAGGCGATGAGATGGGCGAACCGGCCCGCCTCCTCGCGAAGCAGCCGCGCCGCCTCGTGCAGCGCCTCGCTCCGGGCCCACAGCGGCCAGTCCTCGCCCGTCACCGACGCGAGGACGCCGGACACCGCCGCCGCGACGTCCGCCGGGGTCGAGTCCGCGACGTGGCCGATGACCCGGCCGTCCTCGGGGTCGGTGACCGGCAGCGTCAGGTCGTGGCGCTGCCAGCTGCCGTTGACGAGGGCGCCTCCCGGCACCGACAGGTCGGCCACGGGCCGGCTGCCGACCTGCGCGTCGGGGCTGACCACCCGCTGGTCTGATGCGTACACGGTTGCACTCCTCGTCAGCTGAATCGGTCGACGACCTTGGCGTATCCGCCGATGATCGGAAGGAACCAGGGCGGCCCGACGTGGCCGGGCACAGCCCGGTAGGGGAGTCGCTCCCACAAGTTGCGGGAGTGCTCCCCGACCATCGACAGGGCCATCTGCTTGCCCATGTAGGTGGCCATCTGGACGCCGTGGCCGCTGTACCCGAGCGAGTAGTGCACCCCGTCGCGCTCGCCGGCGTGCACCATCTGGTCCATGGTGAGGTCCACGAGACCGCCCCAGGTGTAGTCGATGCGTGTCGAGGCCAGGTACGGGAACAGCTCGGTCATGGCGCGCTTGAGGATCGCGGCGCTCTTGAGGTCCGAGTCCGGGCTCGAGAGAGCGAACCGGGCCCGCCCTCCGAAGAGGAGACGGTTGTCCGGTGTGATCCGGAAGTAGTAGGTGAGCATCTTGTTGTCGGAGGCCTGCCGCTGGCGCGGCAGGATCCGCTGGACCGTCTCGGCCGGCAGCGGCTCGGTCACGATGATGAAGCTGCCGACCGGGATGGTCCGTCGCTGGAGCCACGGAGTGAGCGAACCGGTGTAGCCGCTCGTCGCCACGAGCACCTTGTCGGCCTGGACGATGCCTCGGGTGGTGTGCACCGCGTGTCCGCCGTTGCGACGCTCGAGCTGCGTGACCTGGGCGTTCTCGCACACCGTGACGCCGGCCCGGACTCCGGCCCCGGCGAGCCCGTGCGCGAGCTTGCCGACGTGAACACCGGCCCCGAGCGGGTCCACCATGCCGCCGGCGTAGAAGTCACTGCCGATCTCGGTGTGGATCTCGTGCTTGTCGACGACGTCCACCGAGTAGCCGGCCAGGTCAGCGAGCTTTTCCTGCGTCTCGCGCATGTGGCCGACCTGCTTGGCGTTCATGGCCAGGGTGAGCTTGCCGGACCGCTGGAAGTCGCAGTCGATGGAGTGCTCCTTGACCAGCTGCTCGATGGTGTCGATGGCCCGGTTGTACTCGCCGAACATCTCGACGGCCTGGTCGCGCCCATAGCGCTTGATGGCCTTGCCGAAGCCGATGGCGAGCCCGGTCGTGGCCATGCCGCCGTTGCGGCCGGAGGCGCCCCAACCCACCGTGTGCTGGTCGAGCACGACGGCGCTGGCACCGTGCTGGACCGCTTCGAGGGCCGCGGACAGACCGGTGAAGCCGGCGCCCACGATGGCGATGTCGACGCGTTCGGGAACCGGAGTCCGGCGATAGTCCCCTGAAGGGGTCGCGGTGTCCAGCCAGTACGGGGTGAGCTTCACCTGTTGCTCCTGGGAGTGGCAGTCGGTCAGAGACCGAGGAGGTCGTTGAGCTCGTCGAGGGACGTGACGGTCGTGTAGTTGTAGGCCGGGCTCTCCGGGTCGTAGCCCCGGTCGAGGTAGACCTTGTTCGTGAAGCCCAGGTCGTCCGCCGGCATCAGGTCGTAGCGCGTGTGCGAGGAGACGTGCAGGAGCTCCTCGGGGCTGGCGCCGAGCTGGTCGAGCATGTACTCGAAGGCCTGGTAGCGGGGCTTGTAGAAGCCGGCCTGCTCCGCGGTGTACACGGCGTGGAAGTCCGCTCCGAGCTTGGGCACGAGCGCGTCGAGGTAGCTGGTGTCGGCGTTGGAGAGGATCACGAGGGGGAAGTTGTCGCCGAGCTTCTTCAGCGGGGCGGGCACGTCGTCGTGCGGCTCCCACGAGAGCACCGCGGCCGCGAACTGCTTGCCCGCGTCCTCCTGGACCTCGAGGCCCCACTTCTTGCACGTCCGGGCGTAGGCGTCGTGCAGCACCTGGTCGTAGGCGTAGAACTCGCCGCACACCTGGTCGTAGCGGTAGTTCCTGAACTGGCGGATGAAGGTCTGGATCTGGGGCTCGGTCAGGCGGTCCCCGATGAGCCGGCGCGTCGTGCTGGTGATCTCGAAGTAGATGAGCGTGCCCAGGCAGTCGAACGAGACGTACTTCGGGCGGGTGAGCTGGTTCGGCATGTTCTGTCCTATCGCTGGGGGAGCAGGGGTGGCGCCCGTTCCGAGGACGCGATGGGAATCGTAACCCGACCTTTGCAGATTGTCGACCGTCGGCAACCCGTTGTTGACAAGTTACCGAGGAGTGCGAAGATACGAGAGTGGCTGGCGCCTGCCCGAGGGCTCCGGCCCTCGTGAGGGGAGGATCGTGATGGTGTCGGGACTGAGCAGTCTCAAGGCGCTGGAACGCAAGTCGACGTCGGATCGCATCAGCGACGAGCTTCGGCAGATGATCATCGAGGGCGCCCTCATGCCGGGGGAGCAGCTCGGCGAGGCGAGGATCGCCGAGCAGCTGGGGGTCTCCCGTGCCCCGGTGCGAGAGGCGCTGCAACAGCTCGTCCAGCAGAAGCTGGTGGTCGCGGCCCGCAACAAGGGCGTCTCGGTGGTGACCTTCTCGGCCGCCGACATCTGGGAGATCTACGACGCCCGGTGTGCGATCGAGAGCCACGCGGCGGCGCGGATCGTGGAGGGCCCGCCCGGTGCGCGCGCACGTGCTGTGGACTCGCTGCGAACGATGCTGAGCAGGCTTGCGACAGCGGTCAAACGGGGCGACCACCGGCAGATCTCGGCCGCCGACCTCGACTTCCACATGAGCCTCGTGGCGGCGGCTGACAACTCACGGCTCGTCGACGCCTACTCGATCCTCTCGGCCCAGACGCTGACCTGCATCAACCGGCTGGAGATCGCGCTGCCATCGGGCGAAGAGGTCGTCGACGACCACCAGGTCCTGGTCGACGTGGTCGCCAGCGGCGACCGGGAAGCCGCCGTCAAGGCCGTCGAGGCGCATCTGACGATGGCGGCGGGCAACCTCGCCGCGCCGCCGGCCAGGGCGACCGGGAGCGCCCTTCGCCCCGGCTGACCCGGACCGGACAAGCCATCCGCGCGACGGGCCCAGCCCCGACGCCCGGCCACCCCGACGGACCGACCGACCGGTCCTTCAGGTGCTTGGTCCGGGCGTCGTGCTGTGCCGGGACCCGGCCCATGCTTCGGCTCCTCCTTCTCGCACGAAAGATGAAAAGTCGTTAGCCGATTGTCGACAATCAGCGATCTACATGCTTCCATATACCCCGACAAGTCCATCGCTTGAAGGGAACGATCATGAGGTTCGGAACGAAGCTTGCTGCAGTCGCCTCCGGGGCTGCGCTGACGATGACGATCAGCGCGTGCGGGGGCGCCGCCGGCGGGACGAGCGGCGGTGCGGGTGCGGCTCCGACCGGGTCGGTGCCGGCGGTTCAGGTGGACCCGGCGGCGGTCAAGCTGTTGCCGGCGTCGGTCAAGGAGCGCGGCACGCTGACGATGGCCGCGGACCTGCACTACCCGCCGACCTCGTTCCTGGACACCGACAACAAGACCCCGATCGGGTACAACGTGGACATCGCGAACCTGCTCGCGGCCACGCTGGGACTCAAGGTCGAGGTCAAGAACGTGTCCTTCGACTCGGTGATCCCCGGGATCGCCGCCGGCCGGTACGACTTCACCGCGACGAACATGAGCCCGACCCCGGAGCGGCTCAAGGTGCTGGACATGGTCACCTACTGGTCGGCCGGGTCCTCGCTGATCGCGGCCAAGGGCAACCCGGCCCAGCTGAGCCTGGCCGACCAGTCCACGCTGTGCGGGCACCAGATCGCGGTGCTCAGCGGCTCGACCCAGGCCGAGAAGTACCTGCCGCAGATCTCCGACGACTGTCAGGCCGCGGGCAAGCCGGCGGTCGACGCGGTGGTCCTGCCGAACGTGCAGGCCGCGCTGACGCAGCTGGCCTCCAAGCGGATCGAGGGTGTCTTCTCCGACACCTCGCAGCTGGGCTGGGCCGCCAAGCAGCAGCCGCAGGCCTTCGACCTGCTGCCCCAGCAGTACAAGAAGAAGGTCGGCAACAGCATCGTGGCCCTCGGCGTGGCCAAGAACTCGCCGCTGGCCCCCGCGCTGCACGCGGCGATGCAGTCGCTGATGGCCGGTCCGGCGTACAAGGCCACCCTGGACAAGTGGGGCCTGGGCACCGGCGCCATCTCCAGCTCCGAGCTGCTGAAGTAACG
>NZ_JBNDHY010000048.1:0-29439 GCF_056755315.1 Monashia sp. HAY1-2A | reverse complement strand
GTGGTGCGTCCGGGTCCACGACGTCGCCTCCACCGTCCGGGCCCTCGCCGTCGTGCAGGCGGCGCTCGACCATGCCGGTGACGACCTCATCGAGGAGCTCGACTGATGCCTGACCGCATCGTGCTGCAGGGTGTCACCGCCCGCGGCCACCACGGAGTGCTCGCTGCCGAGAAGCGAGACGGGCAGACCTTCGTCGTCGACGTCACCATGACGCTCGACCTCGAGCCGGCCGGACGCACCGACGCGCTCGTGGCCACGGTCAACTACGCGGAGGTGGCCGGCGACGTCGTGGCCCGGGTCACCGGCCCGTCGTTCGACCTCATCGAGCGGCTCGCCGAGGTGATCGCCGACGACGTGCTGCGCCACGACCTCGTCGAGGTCGTCGAGGTCGTCGTGCACAAGCCGGAGGCGCCGGTGGGGCACCCCTTCACCGACGTCCAGGTGCGCGTCGAGCGCAGCAACGCCGCGCACGTCGTCGTCGCGCTCGGCACCAACCTCGGGGACCGCGGCCAGACGCTGACGGACGCGATGGTGGCCCTGACCGCCCTGCCCGGGCTGACGCTGACCGGCATCTCCGACATCGTTGCCACGGACCCGGTCGGCGGCCCCGAGCAGCCCGAGTACCTCAACGCGGTCGTGGTGGGGCGCTCGCTGCTGCACCCGGCCGACCTGCTCGCCGAGCTGCACCGCATCGAGGCCGAGCACGGACGCACGCGTGAGGTCCGTTGGGGCGCAAGGACGCTCGACCTCGACCTCATCCAGTACGGCCGCCCGGGGGGTCATCACGAGGTCGTCAGCGACGACCCGGAGCTGACGCTGCCGCACCCTCGCGCGCGCGAGCGGGCGTTCGTCCTCGTGCCGTGGCTCGATGCCGACCCGCGCGCGACCCTGCGGGTCGGCGAGGGCACGGCCGGCATCCGCCGCGTCGAGGAGCTCCTCTGCGACCTCGACCGCTCCGGCGTGCGCCCCGGCCCCGGATGGGAGCAGCAGTGAGACCGCACGCCGGCATCCGCGTCACGGCCCTGGTGCTGACCGGGCTCGTGGTCACCGTGCTCGCCTGGGTCGTGCTTCGTTCGGTGGCCGGCGGCGGTCACGGCCTGCCCGACCCCGGCTGGCTCGGCCTCGTCGCGATGCTCTTCCTCGGCGGCGGCCTCGTGGTGGCAGGCTGGCAGGTCCGCAAGGTGCGCGACGGTCTCGACCAGCCGCACGTCACGCCGCTGCGCGCGGCCCGCACCCTCGTGCTCGGCCAGGCGGGCGCGCTCACCGGCGCCGCCCTCGTCGGCTGGTACGCCGCGAACGTCCTCGTGCTCCTGCCCGACGCCGACGTCCAGTCCCAGCGCGACCGCATCTGGCCGTTCGTGGCCCATGCCGTGGTCGCCCTCCTGCTGTCGGCGGCCGGCATGCTCGTGCAGCGCTGGTGCCGCCTGCGCCCGACCGACGACGAGGACGAGCCCCGCAACGGACGCGACGGCGCCTGACGGCGCCCGATGCGCCCGCAACGGGTGGCAGCCGAGAACCCGCAGGGCCCCTCCGCCCCTGCACCCCCTGGCCACGGGCACCACTCGGCCCATCCGCCGACCGGACCCGCTGGGCCCCGATCGGCTACGTCACTGCTCACTCAGAGTGAGCAGTGACGTAGGCGCCGGGGGACCAGCGGTACACCCTTGAGGTACCCCCTGGTGGAAGGCGCAGGCTGAGCCCCGCGGCGACCGCCGTCGATCCGTCGCAGCGGCGTGGGTCGGGTCCCGGCGCCGCGGGCGTCAGCGGGGCGTCGACAGGACCGGCGGGCCGGTCGTTGTCGACGTGGTGGTCGGCGTCGTGGTCGGCGTCGTGGTCGGGGACACCGGCGTCGTCGTCGAGGCTGTTCCGGTCTGACGCGGTGGGCCGGCCGGGCCGTCGGGTGTCGTCGTGCGCGCCGGCCACGGCGGGGGGATGGTGTCGACGGTGTCCTCGTCGGAGCACGCGGCGGCGAGGGTCACCGACGTAGTGATGACGGCGACCGCGGCCGCGCGCAGCCACGTCGCCCGCGATGCGCCGCGCCACCAGGTCGACCGCGACATCGGGGGCCTCACTTGTCGACGTCGCCGACGACGAAGAACATCGAGCCGAGGATGGCGACCATGTCGGCGATGAGCTGGCCCGGGAGCATCTCGCTCAGCACGGAGATGTTGTTGAACGAGGCCGACCGCAGCTTGAGCCGCCACGGGGTCTTCTCGCCGCGGGACACGAGGTAGTAGCCGTTGAAACCGAGGGGGTTCTCGGTGGCGCAGTACAGCTGCCCCTCGGGCACCTTGAGCACCTTGGGCAGCTTGACGTTCACGGGGCCCTGCGGCAGGCCGACGAGCCGGTCGAGGCAGGCCTCGGCGAGGTCGAGCGACACGTGGACCTGCTCGAGCAGCACCTCGAGGCGGGCCAGGCAGTCGCCCGCCCTGCGGGTCACGACGCGTCCGGGACCGCCCTTCGCGAAGAGCTCGCCGTACGCGAGGTACGGGGTGTCCCGGCGCAGGTCGACGTCGACGCCGCTCGCCCGGGCGATGGGACCCGAGACGCCGTAGGCCAGGGCGGTCTCGCGGGGCAGGACGCCGACCCCGCGGGTGCGACCCTCGAGGATCTCGTTGCCGACGACGAGCCGCTCGAGCGCGGGCAGCCGCCGGCGGACGTTCTCGACCGCCTTGCCCGCGCGCCCGAGCCACCCCGCGGGGAGGTCCTCCTTGAGGCCGCCGACGCGGTTGAACATGTAGTGCATCCGGCCCCCCGACACCTCCTCCATGACCGCCTGGAGCTCCTCGCGCTCACGGAACGCGTGGAAGACCGGCGTGATGGCGCCGAGCTCGAGGGGGTAGGAGCCGAGGAACATCAGGTGGTTGAGCACGCGGTTGAGCTCGGCGAGCAGGGTGCGAGCCCAGACGGCCCGCTCGGGGACCTCCATGCCGAGCATGTGCTCGACCCCGAGGACGACCCCGAGCTCGTTCGAGAAGGCCGACAGCCAGTCGTGGCGGTTGGCCAGCACGATGATCTGGCGGTAGTCCCGCACCTCGAAGAGCTTCTCGGCGCCCCGGTGCATGTACCCGATGACCGGCTCCGCCGTGACGATGCGCTCGCCGTCGACGACGATGCGCAGCCGCAGGACGCCGTGGGTCGCGGGGTGCTGCGGGCCGATGTTGAGCACCATGTCGGCGGTCGCGAGGCCGCCGGCCCCGACCCCCACGGTCAGGGCCTGGCGGCGTGCCGGAGCCGCGGTCGTGCCGGGGACCTCGGACGCGGGGGGCATGTGCTCGAGTATGCCGTGCCGCGCCGGTCGTCACCTCGCGACCCCGGGGCTGCCGTGGCGCACCCGGGTCGGGCACAGTGGGTTCGTGAGCCAGCCAGAACCCGACACCGCTGCCGACGGCACCGCCTCCGGCGTCCCCGACCCCGCCGGACGTCGTTCCGCCGTGCCGACCGCACCGGCCGCCGTCGACCTGTCCGCGGCGGCCTTCGTGGCCGACCCGTACGGCGACCTCGCCGTCATGCGGCAGGTGGCGCCCATCGTCTGGCACGAGGGGCTCGGCCTGTGGCTCACGACGACGCACGCCGCGGCCAACGACGTGCTGCGGGACCGACGGCTCGGCCGCATCTTCCGGCCTCGGGCCACCTCCGAGGACGACCCCTGGACCGTGTTCGACTGGCTGCACGCAGACTCGATCCTGGACTCCGAGCCGCCCAAGCACACCCGGCTGCGCCGCCTCGTCGCCGGCGCCTTCAACCGCGGGCACATCGAGCGGCTCCGGCCGCGCGTGGAGCAGATCGCCGACGAGCTGCTGTCCGACGCCCTCGCGCGCCTTGACGGCGACCGGGTCGACGTCATCGAGACCTACGCCGAGCCCCTGCCCGTCCGCGTCATCTGCGAGCTGCTGGGCGCGCCCGCGTCCGACTGGAAGCGCCTGCGCGACTGGAGCCAGGCCATCGTCCGGATGTACGAGGTGGCGCCGTCCGCCGACGCGCAGCTGGAGGCGCAGCGGGCCTGTGCCGAGTTCGCCCGCTACGTCGAGGCGCTCGCGGCCGAGCGCGTCGAGAACCCGGGCGACGACCTGCTCACCGCCCTCGTCGAGGAGCGCGACGGCGGGGACCGGCTCTCGCGCCGCGAGCTCGTCGCCACCGTCGTCCTGCTGCTCAACGCCGGCCACGAGGCCAGCGTCAACGGGTTCGGCAACGGCCTCGCGTCCCTGCTGTCGGACCAGGCACAGCTGCAGGCGGTCCTCGGCTCGCTGGACGACGACGCAGCGGTCGCGCGCCTCGTCGAGGAGATGCTCCGGCACGACTCGCCGCTGCACCTGTTCGAGCGCACCGCGACGACCGACGTCGAGCTGCACGGTGTCACGGTCCGCGAGGGCCAGAAGGTCGCCGCCCTGCTCGGCGCCGCCAACCGCGACCCCGCCGTCTTCCCGGACCCGGACCGCTTCGACGCCGGGCGCGACCCCAACCCGCACCTGGCCTTCGGGGCCGGCATCCACTTCTGCCTCGGCGCGCCGCTGGCCCGGATGGAGCTGCAGATCTCCGTCCGGGCGCTGCTGCGGCGCCTCGGTGCGGTTCGCGTCGTCGAGGCGCAGCGACGTCCCACCTTCGTGCTCCGCGGCTACGAGCGCCTCGTCGTCGAGCGCGAGCAGGACGGCGGTGCCGACGATGGTCAGGAGCACCGGCACGAAGGTGGACGAGGCGGCCTCCTCGTTCGTCGAGTCGTGCTGGCGCACATGGACGCTCGGCCCCGCCGTGGCCGTCGAGCCGTCGAGGCCGACCATGGCGTGGAAGGAGAAGGTGCCGCTGACCGGGTGGCCGTCGTCGGACGTGACGCGGTAGGTCACCGTGTAGTCGCCGCCCGGGGCGCTCGCTGCGAGCCGCTGGCGCACGACCGAGCCGTCGATCGTCGGCGCGCCCTCGGCGACGTCGCCCTTCGGGCCGGTGACGACGACCTGCGTCCCCACCGAGAGGGGCGCCTCGGCGAAGGTCAGCTCGACCGTGCCCGGCAGCGTGTCGACGACCGCGCCGTCCGAGGGGTTGGTGCGCTCGAGGACGTCGTGGGCCGATGCCGCGGCGGGCAGCCCCACGGTGACCGAGAGCGCGACGCCGAGGGCGAGCAGGAGGGACGACACGCGACGCATGACGATCAGGGTACGTGGGGCCCTCGCAGCCGCTTCACCGCCCACCGGAACCCGCCGAAGCCCGCCGGGTCGACGAGGCGCGCCTCCGCGCTCGTGCGCTCGAGGGCGGCGAGGTAGCCGAGCGGGTCCTGCAGCGCGAGCGCGTGCGGCGGGACCGTCGCGGTGACCCCGAGCCGGCGCAGCACCTCGCGCTGGGTCGGGGTCTCGTCGGCGTCCAGGGTGTCCACGGCGACGTGGGCGGTGAGGTCGCACGACCCGTCGGGCACCGGTGTCGTCAGGTGCCCGGACGCGTAGCCGGCGAGCGTGCCGTGCGCGGGCCGGACGTCTCGGGTGTGGCCGTAGTCGACGCCGACGAGGGTGCCCGAGCGGACGCGTCGGACGAGGCCGGCCCACGCACGGTCACGGTCGAGGCCGACCTCGACGCGGTCGCCGGGGGCCGACGCCGGCCAGTGGTCGCGGGCCCAGGCGAGGTCCGCGCCCTCGAGCGGCCCGCCGAGCTGCTCCTGACCGGTCGCCGCGTCGACGAGCACGACGCGCAGCAGGCCCGAGCCGTCGACCTCCGCCACGGTGCACGGAACGACGTCGAGCCACTCGTGCGCCACGACGAGGCAGTCCTCGAGCCCGTCGAGCGCCTCCGGCAGGTCGGGGCCGCCGGGGGAGCGGACCCACTCGATGCGCTCGTCGAGGCCCTCGGGCCGGTCGACGACGTCGACGGCCACCACCCGGACGCCGGCATCGCTCGGAGGCGACGCGCCGCGGTCGGTCCCGTCCGCGTACCTCGCCCCGGCGGGGGCGCCGTCGTCCAGCGCGGCGCGCAGGTGCGTCGCCAGCTCGCCGCGTCCCGCCCCCACGTCGACGACGAGCCGCACCGGGTGGTCCGGCAGCGCGAGGAGGGCCCGCGCCAGCACGGCGCCGGGTGCGCCGTGCGCCGCCGTCGTGAAGTGGGCCGCGGGCCCGCCCGCTGCGACGTAGAAGCCGCGCCCGGGCGCGTAGAGCGCCTCGTGCCACGCCTCGCGCCAGGGAAGGACGTCCACGGCGCCCGACTGTAGGCGATACCGTGCGCGGGTGAGCAGCCCCAGCGAGCGCCCCGCCCGTTTCGACGTCGGCGTCGTCGGGGCCGGACGCGTCGGTTCGGTGCTCGGCGCGGCCCTCGCGCGCGCCGGTCACCACGTCACGGGCGTCTCGGCGGTCAGCGAGGCGAGCCTCGACCGGGCGGCCCGGATGCTTCCCGGCGTGCCGGTCAAGCCGATCCCCGACGTCGTCTCGGGAGCCCACCTCGTCGTGCTGGCCGTGCCCGACGACGCGCTCGCCGACCTCGTCGCCGGCCTCGGCGCGACGGGCACCTTCACGCCCGGTCAGCTCGTCGTGCACACCTCGGGCGCCCACGGCATCGGCGTCTTCGAGGCCGCCCTGGACAGCGACATCGTCCCGCTCGCGCTGCACCCGGTGATGACCTTCACCGGCACCGAGGTGGACCTCGAGCGCCTCCAGGACTGCTGCTTCGGGGTGACGACCGTCGACCTCGCGCGACCGGTCGGCGAGGCCCTGGTCATCGAGATGGGTGGTGACCCCCTCTGGGTCCCCGAGGAGGACCGGGTCACCTACCACGCGGCCCTGGCGCACGGCGCCAACCACCTCGTCACGCTCGTGGCGCAGTCGATGCAGCTGCTCGGGGAGGCCGGCATCGAGGACCCGGCCCGGGTGCTCGAGCCGCTGCTGACAGCCGCGCTGGGCAACACCCTCCAGCTGGGTGATGCTGCCCTCACCGGCCCGGTGGCGCGCGGAGATGCCGGTACCGTGGCCGGGCACGTCGCGATGCTGCGCACGGTGGCGCCCGACATCCGGCCGACCTACCTGGCGCTGGCGCGCGCGACGGCGCAGCGGGCCCTGCTCAGCGGACGCCTCCGGGCGGACGTCGCGGACCCGCTGCTCCAGCTGCTGGCCCGCGAGGAGGACCGACCGTGACCCAGACCCCCGTCGTCGCCCGGACGCGCGACGAGCTGCGCGAGGCCCGGGCCTGCCTCGACGACGGCGACGTGGCCGTCGTCATGACGATGGGCGCGCTGCACGACGGCCACGCGACGCTGATCCGGCGGGCGCGCGAGACCCACGCCCACGTCGTCGTGACGATCTTCCTCAACCCGCTGCAGTTCGGGCCCAAGGAGGACCTCTCGCGGTACCCGCGCACGTTCGACACCGACCTGCAGATCTGCACCGACGCCGGGGTCGACCTCGTGTTCGCCCCGACGCCCGACGTCATGTACCCCGACGGCGACCCGGGCGTGCGCGTCTCGGCCGGACCGCTCGGTGACGTTCTCGAGGGTCAGGCCCGGCCGGGGCACTTCGACGGCATGCTCACCGTCGTCGCGAAGCTGATGCAGCTGACCCGCTGCACGTCGGCGTACTTCGGCCAGAAGGACGCCCAGCAGCTGCTCCTCATCCGCCGGATGGTCCGCGACCTCGACTTCCCCGTCAACGTCGTGTCGGTGCCGACGGTCCGCGAGGCCGACGGGCTCGCGATGTCGAGCCGCAACACCTACCTGACGCCGTCGGACCGCGAGACCGCGCTGTGCCTCTCGGCGGCGCTGCGAGCCGGAGCCGACGCCGCCACCGAGGGGCCCTCGGCCGTCCGTCGCGCGGCGCGGTCGGTGCTCGTCCGGGAGCCGCTGGCGCTCGTCGACTACCTCGTGCTCGTGCACCCGGACACCCTCGAGGACGTGCCCGAGTGGTACCGCGGCGAGGCCCTGCTCGCGGTCGCCGGCCGGGTCGGCACGACGCGTCTCATCGACAACCTGCCCGTGCTCGTCGGCCCCGGCGGCGGCGCCCGCGAGACCTTCTCACACCCCTGACGCTCACCGGCGTCGTCAGCCGGAGCCCACCGCAGCCCATCGCACCCCCGTCGAAACCCCGTCGAATCCCCTTCTCCTGAGGACAGATCCACCGTGCAGCGATTCATGCTCCACTCGAAGATCCACCGTGCCACGGTGACCCAGGCCGACCTGCACTACGTCGGCTCGCTCACCATCGACCGCGACCTCATGGACGCCGCGGACCTCTGGCCCGGTCAACAGGTCGACGTCGTCGACGTCGACAACGGCAACCGCCTCACGACGTACGCCATCGAGGGCGAGCGCGGCAGCGGCATCGTGTGCATCAACGGCGCGGCGGCGCGGCTCATCTCGCCCGGCGACACCGTCATCGTCATCGCGTACGCCGCGATGGACGACGCCGAGGCGCGCGCCTTCGAGCCGAACGTCGTCTTCGTCGACCGCGACAACCGCGTCGTCGGGACCGGCCACGACGCCGGCGACGTGCCGGACGGCTTCGGCCTCCTGACGTCCGCGGTCACGGAGCGGAACCACGCCCACCACCTCTGACGCCGCGGCATACGGTATGGGGCACGACCTCCACCGGGACCCCACCGTCCCCACCGGTCCCACCGAAACGCCCCCATCGAGAAGGTGCTCATGAACGACAGCGGCATCACGGTCCCGCGCCGGCTCCGGGCGCCTGCGCCGGGCTGGGCGGCGACGGCCGACGTCATCGTCGTCGGCAGCGGCATCGCGGGCCTCACGACGGCCCTGCGGCTGCGGCGTCGCGTCGACCGCGTCCTGCTCGTGACGAAGACCGTCCTCGACGAGGGGTCGACGGCCTGGGCGCAGGGCGGCATCGCCGCCGTGATGTCGCCGGAGGACAGCCCGGCGGAGCACATCCACGACACGCTCGTGGCGGGCGTCGGGCTGTGCGACGTCGACGCCGTGCGCACGCTCGTCACGGAGGGCACCGACGCCGTCTGGGACCTCATCGCGCTCGGGGCCGACTTCGACCGGGGCGAGGCCGGCGGCCTGAGCCTGACCCGGGAGGGCGGGCACCACCGCGACCGCATCCTGCACGCGGGTGGCGATGCCACCGGCCGGGAGATCAGCCGCGCCCTCATCGCCGCGCTGGACCGCGTCCGTGACGACCCCGGCATCGAGGTCATCGAGCACGCGCTCGTCGTCGACCTGCTCACCGACGCCGACCGGCGCGTCTGCGGCGTCACGCTGCACGTCATCGGCGAGGGCCAGGTCGACGGCGTCGGTGCGGCGCACGCGCGGGCCGTCGTCCTCGCGACCGGTGGGCTCGGTCAGATCTACTCCTCGACGACCAACCCGTCCGTGGCGACGGGCGACGGCATGGCGGCCGCGCTGCGGGCCGGTGCCGTCCTCGCCGACCTCGAGTTCGTCCAGTTCCACCCGACCGTGCTGTGGCTCGGTGAGGGCTCGCGCGGCCAGCAGCCGCTCATCTCCGAGGCGGTCCGCGGCGAGGGAGCCTTCCTCGTCGACGCGGCGGGCGAGCGGTTCATGCAGGGCCAGCACCCGCTGGCCGACCTCGCGCCGCGTGACGTCGTCGCCCGGGCCATCATCCGGCGGATGCGAGAGACCCACGCCGACCACGTCTACCTCGACTGCCGCCACCTCGGTGCGGCCTTCCTCGAGCAGCGGTTCCCCTCGATCGTCGCGCGCTGCCGGCAGCTCGGCTTCGACCCGGCGACGCAGCTGCTGCCGGTCGCGCCGGCCCAGCACTACGCGTCCGGCGGCGTGCGCACCGACCTGCGCGGGCGCACCTCCCTCGAAGGTCTCTACGCGTGCGGCGAGACCTCGTGCACCGGCGTGCACGGGGCCAACCGGCTCGCGTCCAACTCGCTGCTCGAGGGCCTCGTCTTCGCCCGGCGCATCGCCGACGACCTCACCGCACGGCTCGGCGCGGGCGAGCTGCCACCCACGACGCCCGCGCAGGAGCCGGACGCCGTCGCGCCGGAGCTGGTCCGGGGCAAGCGCCGGCTCGACGTGCAGCGGGCCATGACGGCCGGGGCCGGCACGGTGCGCTCGGCGGCGTCGCTCGCGGCGACCGAGCAGGCGCTGGCCGCGGTGTCCGAGCGGTCCGCCCGCGACACCGACCGGCAGGGCGGACCCAAGAGCTGGGAGACGACCAACCTCGTGCACCTCGGCCGGGCCCTGACGCACGCGGCTGCGCTGCGCGAGGAGACCCGCGGCGGCCACGTGCGCGAGGACTTCCCGACCCGCGACGACGAGCGCTTCCTCCACCACGTCCACCTCGTGCGGGGCGCCGCGGGGCGTCTGGAGGCGAGCGTCGTCCCGGTGCCGCGCGCGAGCCTCGACGGCCTCGACCTCGACGCCGGCGTGCCCGACCGACCCGCCGGCCACCTTGTGGCACAGCGCGACTCACGATCCGAGGAGGACCGGTGACCGACCACCACGACATCGCGACGCAGCCGAGCGGCCTGAGCGGCTTCCCCGACGAGTGGGCCCGCAGAGTCGTCGACGTGGCCCTCGAGGAGGACCTCGGGCCGCGGGGCCTCGACGTCACGACCCTCGCGACGATCCCCGCCGACCAGGACCGCGTCGCGGAGGTCGTGGCCCGCGGCCCCGGGGTCGTGGCCGGCGTCCCGGTCATCGGCCTCGTCCTGTCAGCGGTGGCCGCACGGCTCGAGCTGCCGGTGCCGGCGGTCGAGGTGCTCGCCGACGACGGAGCCCGGGTCGAGCGCGGTGACGTCATCGCCCGCGTCACGGGCCGGACCCAGGTGGTGCTCGTCGCCGAGCGGACCGTCCTCAACGTGCTCAGCCGCCTGTCCGGCGTCGCGACCCACACGCGCCGGTGGGCCGACGCGCTCGAGGGCACGCCGACGATGGTCCTCGACACCCGCAAGACGACGCCGGGGCTGCGCTGGCTCGAGAAGTACGCGGTGCGCTGCGGCGGCGGCACGAACAAGCGCATGGGGCTCTACGACGTCGCGATGATCAAGGACAACCACAAGCTCGCGGCCGGGTCGGTCGCCGCGGCGTACGCCCTGGTGCGGGGGCGGTTCCCCGACGTCGACGTGCAGGTCGAGGTCACGACGCCGGCCGAGGCCCGGGAGGCCTACGACGCCGGAGCCCGGTTCGTCATGTGCGACAACATGACCGTGCCGGTGCTCGCCGAGACCGTCGCGCTGCTGCGCGCGGCCGGCGAGCCGGTCGAGATCGAGGCGACGGGCGGGATGACCCTCGAGGTCGCGCGCGCGTACGCCGAGACGGGCGTCGACTTCATCTCGGTCGGCGGCCTGACCCACTCCTCGCCGATCGTCGACATCGCCCTCGACCTCGTCGGCTGACGGACGGCCCGCGACGCAGCCCACGCGCGGGGGCCCGCGGCGTACCCTTCGTGGCAGGAGGGTGAGGCCCATGGGCGTCGTCGACGAGCTGCTCCGCGCCAGAGCCGAGTTCGAACGCGGCGACTGGCGGGCGGCCTACGCCACGTGGACCGGGCTCGACCTCGCCGGTCTGTCCGTGGAGGACCTCGAGCGGTCCGCTGCTGCCGCCAACCTCCTGGGCCGGGCGGACGAGGCGACCGAGCGGTACGCGGCTGCGTACGAGGCCCGGCTGTCAGCGGGGCAGGACGCCGCCGCGGCGATGTGCGCGTTCCACGTGACGATGGTGCTGCGCGCGGCCGGTGGCCGCTCGGCCGCCGCTGGGTGGCTGGCTCGCGCCGAGCGGCTCGTGGCCGACCTGCCGCCCGCCGACGCCGCGCGGGGCTGGGTCACGTTCGCGCGGATGTTCACCCACCTCGAGGCCGGACGCTTCGACGACGCTCTCGCGTGCGCCCTGGCCGTGACCGACGCCGGTCGCGCCGGCGCCGATGCCGACCTGGTGGCCACCGGCCTGTGCGCGCAGGGCCGGATGGCGATCTACGGTGGCCGGGTCCGCGACGGCATCGCCCTGCTCGACGAGTCGATGCTCGAGGCCGAGCGCGGAGCGCGGGAGCCGGTCACCGTGGGGCACGTCTACTGCACGGCGATCGAGGGCTGCCAGGAGGTCTGCGACCTCCTCCGCGTCGCGGAGTGGACGACGCGCCTGACCGCCTGGTGCGCGGCCCGACCCGCGCTCGTCCTGTTCACCGGGCAGTGCGCGCTGCACCGCGCGCAGGTCATGCGGGCCCGGGGCGCGTGGGACGAGGCGCTCGACGAGCTCGACGCCGCGGTCACCCGCTACCTCGCGGCCGGAACCGTCGATGCCGTGGGGCAGGCGTCGAGCGAGCGGGGCGACCTGCTGCGGCTGCGCGGCGAGCTCGCGGCGGCCGACGAGGCGTACGCCCGCGCCGGCAGGCACGGGTACGAGGCGCAGCCGGGCCTGGCGCTGCTCGCGGCGGCCTGCGGGCATACGAGCGCGGCGGCCGCCACGGCACGGCGGCTGCTGGCCGAGCCCGGGTCGAGCGTCCTTCGCGGCCGTTTGCTGCCCGGGGTGGCCGAGGTGCTCGTGGCTGCCGGTGACGTGGACGCCGCCCGCGCCGCGGCGCAGGAGCTCGACGAGGTGGCGACGGCGTTCGGGTCCGACGCGCTGGGGGTCCGGGCCGCCCTCGCGTGGGGGCGCGTGCAGCTGGCGCAGCGCGACGCGTCCGGTGCCCTTCCGAACCTGCGTCGCGCCCGGCAGTCGGCGATGTCGCTCGACCTGCCGTACGAGACCGCCCTGGCCGACCTCGAGACCGGCCGCGCCCTCCTCGCCCTCGGCGACGTCGACGCCGCGCGGCGCTGCCTCGCCGGGGCGCGCGAGGTGCTCGACCGGCTGGGAGCCCGGCCCGCCGTCGAGGAGGTCGATGCGCTGACCGGCCGCCGGCCCCTGCCGGCGGGGTTGACCGGGCGGGAGGTCGAGGTGCTGCGTCTGGTCGCGGCCGGGTGCAGCAACGCCGACATCGCGACCGAGCTGGTGCTCAGCGAGCGGACCGTCGCCCGCCACCTGTCCAACATCTTCGGCAAGCTCGGCGTCGGCAGCCGCACGGCCGCGGCTGCCTTCGCGTTCGAGCAGGGGCTCGTCGCCGGCTCACGCGACGCGGTCGGCCGCCCGGCCGGCGACCCCTGAGCCGGACGCCGCCCGCTGCGCCGGGGCCCGGTGCCGGGCGATGTGCCCGGCGACGTACGCGGCGTCGCGACCGACACCCGGGAGCACCATCGAGGCGAACGAGTACTGGAACGACAGGCCGCAGAAGTAGAGGCCCGGCACGTCCTGCGCCACGCCCCGGAACTCGCGCGGCCAGCCGTCGTCACCGATGGCGGGAAGGTCGAGCCAGTCGAAGCGCTGCTCGAACCCGGTGGCCCAGACGATGTTCGGCACGTCGAGCACCGAGCCGTCGGCCAGGGTGGGGCGTCCGTCCGTCACGCCGGTGACGCGGTCGAGGCGCCGGTCGACGCCCCGGGCCGCGAGGTCCTCGCGCTTGACGCGCAGCATCGGGCCGCCGTGGTGTCGGATGCCGGCCATGGCCTTGCGCCCCATCGGCGTCCGCCGCGTCAGCACGTGCCGCCAGGCGAAGAGCAGCAGCGGGAAGAGCGCGTGGACCGCCGGGGAGTCCCACCGGACGCCGAGCTGCCCGCAGTCGCGACCGGCGAGCGTCGTCGGACGTCCCTGCGCCAGCTCGTAGGCGATGTCGCACCCCGAGTGCGACGCGCCCACGACGAGCACCGGCCCCTCCCGCAGCTGTGACGGGCGTCGGTACTGGCTCGAGTGCAGCTGGAGGATGCCGGGGTCCAGGTCGGCGGCGAAGGCCGGCACGTGCGGCGACCGGCCGAACGTCCCGGTGGCCACGACTACGTTGCGGCACGCGATGACGCCGTGGTCCGTCGTCACCACGAAGCCCTGGGAATCTCCTGCGGCACAGACGTTCTCGACGCGCACGCCGAGTCGCACCGGCAGGTCGAACCGTGCGGCGTACGCGGCGAGGTAGGCGGCGACGTCGTCCTTGCCCGGGAAGACGCGCGGGTCGCCGGGGAACCGGAGCCCGGGCAGTGCGTCGTGCGCCGCGGGCGTGTAGAGCCGGAGCGAGTCGTACTGCTGGCGCCAACCGTCGCCGACGGCGGCGTTGCGCTCGAGCACGATGCAGTCCCGGCCCCGGGCGAGCAGCTCCCGTGCCGTGGCGAGCCCGGCCTGGCCGGCGCCGACGACGACGGTGTCGACCGTCTCGTGGGTCTCCAGGGTCTCGAGGTCCTCAGCGGCAGGGTGATCGGCGGCTGTGGTGGTCCTGATGTCGTCCATGGTGTTCCTCCTGTGGTCCGTGCAGCCACGGTAGGAACGGGGGCCCGGGTGCCGCGTCGGTCGTGATGCCCATCCGCCGCGATGCGGGAATGGGCAGAAATGACCACGACGGCGCCTCGGCGCGGGCTCGAGGCGCCGGGTCCGACGGCGGTGGGCAGGTCAGGTCAGTAGCGGCGCCACCAGAGGTTGACCGCGTAGTCGACGCCGGTCGCGTCGGGGTGCTCCGCCAGGACGAGGTCGGCGTGCTCCGGGGCGAACTCGATGCCGACGACGGACTCGAAGTCCTCGCGCGAGTCGAAGTCCCAGCGGATGTCGAGGCGCTCGCGGGACCAGCCCCGCCGCTGCCAGAAGCGCTCGACGGCGCGCGGGTCGTAGGACGGCAGCGCCCGCCGGAACCACGTGCCGAAGGTCGAGCGGGTGGCGTCGTTGTCGATGACGAACGCGGCACCGCCGGGGCGCATGACCCGGTCGAGCTCGGCGAGCCCGGGCTCGCAGCCGGGGCCGAAGAAGTAGGACCAGCGGGCGTGCGCGACGTCGAAGGACCCGTCGGGCACCCCGATCGCGGCTGCTGCCTCCTCGCGGACCGAGGCGTTCGGCAGGTGTGAGACCCGTTGCGCCGCAAGGGCGGCCAGCGGCGGGTGTGGTTCCACGCCGACGACCGTCCGCGCGGAACCGGCGAACATCGGCAGGTGGAAACCCGTGCCGCAGCCGATGTCGACGACGTCGCGGTCCGCCCAGTCGAGCACCGAGCGCATGGCCGCCTCGATGACGTGGTCGCGGTCGACGCCGAGGTTCTCGATCTCGTAGACGTCCGGGGAGTCCCAGATGTTGGGGGAGGGGATGACCTCGCTCACCGTGCGGCTCCCGCGTCCCGGCCCGGCGAGCGCGGCGCCGGTCGCAGCCGCTCGCCCTGCGCGTCGAGCGTCGCCGGGTGGACGAGCAGCGGCAGCAGCTTGCGGACGCCACGAGCGCGGACCGCCTTGACCTGGGCCAGGTGCGCCTCGGCGCGGATGACGAGCTCGGCGTACGCCATGGGGCCCATGAGCTCGACGAGCTCGGCCTCGTTGGAGCGGTAGACCGGCTCTCGGCCGACGTGGGCCTCGGGGTTGCCCGAGCAGTACCAGTCGAGGTCGTGGCCGCCCGGGCCCCAGCCACGCCGGTCGTACTCGGTGATCGTCACCTCGAGGTAGCTGGTCTCGTCGGGCAGCTCGACGGTGCGGAAGGTTCGGCGGATCGGCAGCTGCCAGCAGACGTCGGGCTTGAGCGTGTGCGGCTGCACGCCGGTGAGCACGGCGTGCTGGTGGAGCGCGCAGCCCACGCCCGCCGGGAACCCCGGACGGTTGAGGAAGATGCAGGCGCCGTCGACGACCCGGGTCTTGCGGGCGCCGTCCTCCTTCTCGGTCCAGTCGTCCTTGTCGCCGGTGGCAGTGCCGACCGAGTGGTACTGCCACTCGTCCTCACCGAGCTCCTCGACGGCCCGCTGGACCCGCTTCCAGTCGGCCTTCTCGGTGAAGTGTGCCCCGAGCGTGCAGCACCCGTCGTCGGGCCGGTCGGCGTAGATGCCGTGGCACCCCGAGCCGAAGATGCAGGTCCAGCTGCTCGTGAGCCAGGTCAGGTCGCACCGGAAGCGCTGTTCGGCGTCCGCCGGGTCGGTGAACTCCACCCAGACGCGAGGCAGGTCAAGGGGTGCTTCGGCCACCGGCACACCCTACGTCCGTCTTCCTCCGGGGCGAACACCCTGTTCGCGTCCGCGTCGGTCCGACGGTGCGCTCCGGCACCCGGGCGAGCGCGAGCACGGTGGTCGCCGAGGGAACCGGTGGGGCCTACCGTGTGGTGCATGACAGCGAGACCGACGCCGCGGGGGAGGGGCCGGCGTCCAGGCGGGGCAGACACCCGCGCCGCCATCGTCGACGCCGCGCGCCGGTCCTTCGCGACGCACGGCTACGACAAGGCGAGCGTGCGTGGCATCGCGCGCGAGGCCGGCGTCGACCCCGCCCTCGTCCACCACTACTTCGACGGCAAGGCGGCCCTGTTCGCCGAGACGCTGTCGGTGCCCGTGGACCCGGCCCGGATCGTCGAGCGCATCCTGGCCGGCGGCCGGGAGGGCGTCGGCCGGCGTGTCATCGAGACGTTCCTGGCGGTGTGGGAGCCCGGTGACCGGCGCGACGCCCTCGTGGCGCTGGTGCGCTCGAGCATGACGAGCGAGGACGCGGCCCGGGTGCTGCGCGAGTTCCTCGGCCGCGAGATCTTCGGCCGGGTCGCCGCCGCCTTCGGGCTGCCCGACGTGCAGCTGCGGGGCGGCCTGGTGGCCTCGCAGATCATCGGGCTCGTCGTCATGCGCTACGTCCTGCGCATGCCGGGGGTCGCCGACGCGAGCGTCGAGCAGCTCGTCGAGCGCATCGGGCCCGTCATCGAGCACCACCTGTTCGGCCGCTCGGCACCGGCCGGGGTCGGAGCGGCCGAACCCGTTTACAGCGCGGGGGCCGAGGAGTAGATTTCATCGCATGATGAATAACTCGTCGGACCCGGCGGTCGTCGTCCGCGACTTGCGCGTCGTGCGCGGCAAGCGCCTCGTGCTGCCCGGTCTCGACCTCGAGGTGCCCTCGGGCAGGGTCGTCGGGCTGCTCGGCCCCTCCGGCTCCGGAAAATCGACGCTGATCCGGTGCATCGTCGGTGTGCAGGTCATCGAGTCGGGCACCGTCACCGTCCTCGGGCACCCCGCCGGCTCGGCCCCGCTCCGGGCCGACGTCGGGTACGTCACGCAGACCCCGAGCGTCTACGCCGACCTCACCGTCCGCGAGAACGTCGCCTACTTCGGGCGGGCCGTCGGGCTGCGCGGTCCGGAGCTGCGGGCGGCCGTGGACCGGACCCTCGCCGAGGTCGACCTCGCCTCCCACGCCGACCAGCTCGTCCGCGACCTGTCCGGCGGGCAGGAGTCGCGCGTCTCGCTCGCGGCCGCCCTCGTCGGCCGACCCAGCCTGCTCGTCCTCGACGAGCCGACCGTCGGCCTCGACCCCGTGCTGCGGCGCGACCTCTGGAACCTCTTCCGCGACCTCGCCGAGGCGGGCCACTCCCTCATCGTCTCGAGCCATGTCATGGACGAGGCGACGCGCTGCCACCAGCTCGTCCTCCTGCGCGAGGGACGCGTCCTCGCCGACGTCACGCCGGACGAGCTGCTCGCCCGCACCGGCGCTGCCGACGCCGACGCCGCGTTCCTCGCCCTCATCGACGCCGAGGCCGCGCGCGAGAGGAGCGCGTCGTGAACCCCGGCCTCGCCCTCGCCACCGCCGGACGCGTCCTGCGCCAGGTCCGCACCGACCACCGCACCATCGCCATGATCCTCGTCGTGCCGTGCGTCCTGCTCGGCCTGCTCGCCTGGATCTTCGACGGCACGCCGGTCTTCGACCACATCGGGCCGGCCCTGCTCGGGATCTTCCCGATGATCGTCATGTTCATCGTCACGTCGATCGCCACGCTGCGCGAGCGGCAGTCGGGCACCCTCGAACGCCTGCTCACGACGCCGATGGGCAAGGGTGACTTCATGCTCGGCTACGGACTCGCGTTCGGCGGGCTGGCCATCGTCCAGGGCGTGGTCGCGACGGGCTTCGCGGTGTGGGTGTGCGGCCTCGACGTCGCGGGCCCGTTGTGGCTGCTGCTGGTCGTCGCCCTCGCCGACGCGGTCCTCGGCACCGCGCTCGGCCTGCTCGCGAGCGGCTTCGCGCGCACGGAGTTCCAGGCCGTCCAGTTCATGCCGGCGTTCGTGCTGCCGCAGGCGCTGCTCTGCGGCCTCTTCGTCGCTCGCGACCAGCTGCCGACCCTCCTGTCGTGGATCTCCGACGTCCTGCCGCTGTCGTACGCCGTCGACGCGATGAACGCCATCACTTCGAGCGCCGACGGCACCGGGGACGCGCTGCGGTCCCTCGGCATCGTCGTCGCGTTCATCGTCGGCGCGCTCGCGCTCGGCTCGCTCACCCTCAGCCGCCGCACCCCGTGACCGGTCGCTGCCCGCCCGCTGGGCGGTCCGGGGGGCGCGACCGCGGCCGCCGTTAGGGTGAGGGCATGCGTCTGGGCGTCGTCGACATCGGGTCGAACACGGTCCACCTCCTCGTCGTCGACGCCCACCCCGGAGCCCACCCGCTGCCGGCCTTCTCGCACAAGACCGAGCTGCGCCTGTCCGAGAGCCTCGACCCGCAGGGACGCGTCGACGACGGCACCGCCGACCGGCTCGTCGCGTTCCTGCACGAGTGCCTCGAGGTGGCCGACGACCAGGGCGTCACCGACCTGTTCGCCTTCGCCACGTCGGCCCTGCGTGAGTCGCCGAACGGCGAGGCCGTCATCGACCGGGTGCGCGCCGAGACCGGCATCGACCTCGAGGTGCTGAGCGGCGTCGACGAGGCTCGCATGACGTTCCTCGCGGTGCGACGCTGGTTCGGCTGGTCGAGCGGGCGGGTCCTCGTCGTCGACATCGGCGGTGGCTCCCTCGAGCTGGCGGCCGGTTTCGACGAGGAGCCCGACGTCGCGCTCAGCCTCCCCCTCGGCGCCGGACGGGTGACACGCGAGCAGCTGCCCGGCGACCCGCCCGAGCCCGACGTCGTCCGCCGCGTCCGGTCCGGCATCCGCGCGACGCTCGGCGAGAACGTGCGCCCCCTCCTCACGGGTGGGGTCCCCGACCGCGTCGTCGGCACGTCGAAGACGATGCGCTCGCTGGCGCGGATAGCCGGTGCCGCACCGCGCGCCGAGGGACCGTTCGTGGCGCGGTCGATGACCCGCGGCGACCTCCACGTGATCGGCCAGAAGCTCACCGGTATGGACGTCGCCGCCCGTGCCGCGCTGCCCGGCGTGTCCGAGGGCCGGGCACGCCAGCTGCTCGCCGGGGCCCTCGTCGCCGAGGCTGCGCTCGACCTGCTCCAGGTCGAACGCGTCGAGATCTGCCCCTGGGCGCTGCGCGAGGGGCTCATCCTCCGTCGCCTCGACCACCTCGTCGGGTGATGCCGACAATGGCCGGATGACGATCCGCATCGGGCTGTCGACGTCGTCGGTGTACCCCGGCAACGCCGCCACCGCGTTCGCCACGGCGGCCCGGCTCGGCTACGACTCGGTCGAGGTCATGGTGTGGACCGACCCGGTCACCCGCGAGCCCGGTGCGCTCCGCGCGTTGTCCGAGCTGCACGGCCTGCCGATCGCCTCGGTCCATGCCCCGACGCTCCTGCTGACCCAGCGGGTCTGGGGCACGGACCCGTGGACCAAGATCGACCGGTCGGTCGACCTCGCGCTCGAGGTCGGTGCGCCGGTCGTCGTGCTCCACCCCCCGTTCCGCTGGCAGAAGGACTACGCGGCGGAGTTCGTCGACGGGATCGCCGAGCGGGAGGCCGCGGCCGGAGTCCGGCTCGCCGTCGAGAACATGTACCCGTGGCGCACGGCCCGTCGCGACGTGCTGGCCTACCTGCCGCACTGGGACCCCGTCGACCAGCCCTACGACAGCGTCACCCTCGACCTGTCGCACACGGCGACCGCGGGGTCGGACGCCGTCGCGATGGCCCGCGCGCTCGGCCCACGGCTCGCGCACCTGCACCTCGCCGACGGGCTGGGGTCGTTCAAGGACGAGCACCTCGTTCCCGGGCGGGGGAGCCAGCCGTGCTCCGAGGTGCTCGAGCTGCTCGCCGACGCCGGCTGGTCCGGGGATGTCGTCGTCGAGGTGTCGACGCGCAAGCTGTCGGCCGAGGACCGTGAGCTGGACCTCGCCGAGGCGCTCGCGTTCGCCCGGCTCGCCACCGTCCCGACGCGTGGTGCCAGCCGCATCTGACACCCGGCGCGCGGCGGGAACGACGTGCCGGCACGGCGCCCGCCGGCCGGACCGTCAGGCGGTGAACCCGCGGGGGCGGACGCTGATGCTGTCGACGTTGGCGCGCGGACCCGCCTCGAGCGCGAGCCGCACCGCGGCGACGACCGACTCGACGTCGAGGTAGCGCTGCGGGTCGTAGTCGGCGCCCTCGAAGGAGACGAGCTCGTGCTGCATGTCGGTGTCGACGCGTCCGGGGTGCACCGACGTGACCCGCACCCCGTTGCCGCGCTCCTCCTCGCGCAACGCGTCGGTCAGGGCGCGCAGCGCGAACTTCGATGCGGCGTAGGCGCCCCCGCCCCGCGAGCTCGTGAAGCCGGAGCCCGAGTTGAGGGCCACGACGCGTCCCCGAGCGGTCCGCAGGGCGGGCAGCAGGGCACGCGTCACCGCAGCGACGGCCACGACGTTGACGGTGAGCGACTCCACCCAGTCCGAGACCGGCGCCTCGGCCACCGTGCCGCTGCGCAGGATGCCCGCCGAGTGGACGAGGACGTCGACGCGCGGCAGGCGGACCGCGAGGTCGGTGAGCGCCGCGTCGAGCGAGCCCCCCGGTGCGCAGTCCGCCAGGTCGGCGACCAGCCCCTCGGCAGAAGGCAGCTCGCCGACGACGCGGCCGACCGACTCGGTGCTGCGGCCACCCACGACGACGTGGTGGGTGGGTGCGAGGTCGCGGACGACGGCGAGGCCGATGCCGCGGGTGCCCCCGGTGACGACGGCGACGGGACGGGAGGCGTCGGTCTGGCTCATGCGGCCCACCCTAGGGTCGCCGGTCCCGCGCGGTCGGGCCTCCCGGCCCGAGGGGTGGTCGGCTCACGTGAGGCCGAGCGCGTGCGCCTCCTCCCAGAGGTCGTCGCGGACGCGGGGATGGGCGCAGTTCTCGATGATGTCGTGACACTGCTCGCGCTCGCTGCGGCCCCACAGCGCCGCGACGCCGTGCTCGGTGACGAACGCGCTCTGCTGGAAGCTCGTCACCGGCTCGTCGACGAGGGGCACGACCGTCGAGCAGTCCGCCCTCGGGTGCCACGACCGGAGCGCGATGAAGGACTTGCCGCCGGGCGAGTGCAGCGCCCCGACGATGAAGTCGGTCTGCCCCCCGAACCCGGAGTGGATGCGGGCGTCGATGCGTGAGGCGTTGGCCTGCCCGAACAGGTCGACCTCGAGGGCCGTGTTGACCGAGGTCATCCGACGCTGCTGGGCGATGAGGCCGGGGTCGTTGGTCTTCTCGGTCCGCAGCATCCGGACCCTCGGGTTGCGGTCGAGCCAGTCGTAGAGGTCGGGTGAGCCGAAGACGAACGAGGTCACGAGCGGGTGGTCACGGTCGAGCGCCCCCGCCGCGTCGAGGGCGAGGATGCCGTCGGAGAACATCTCGGTCCACACGCGCAGGTCCCGGCGCCCGACGAGGGCCTCGAGAGTGGCGTCCGGAACGGCACCGATGCCGAGCTGCATCGTCGCGCCGGCCGGGACCATCGAGGCGACCATCCGTCCGATGGCCGCGCTGTCGGCGTCCGGCGGCACCGGCACGTGCGCGGCCAGCGGCGCGTCGACCTCGACGGCGAGGTCGACGTGCTCGACCGGCACCTGTGCGTCGCCGAACGTGTACGGCATCCGCGGGTTGAGCACCGCGACGACGAGCCCACCCCGGGCGCGACACGCCTCGATCGCGGCCGGCAGCACGTTGACCTCGACCCCGAGGCTGACCTGCCCGTCGACCGGCGGCGCGCAGTGCACGAGGACGACGTCGGGCGGCAGCGACCGCCGGTAGAGCAGCGGCACGAGGGAGAGCCGCGAGGGCACGTACCGCAGGTTCGGGTGGCGACGCATGCCCGGGCCGACGAAGCACGTCTCGACGGTGACCCCGTCCCGCTCGGGCAGCCCCTTCGGCGCGTTGAGCGCGTGGAGGACGTAGGCCGGCACCGCCTCGTCGACCGCCTGCACGGCCTCGAGCGGGATGGCCATGTTGCCGCTCGTGACGATGCGCGGGTTGTCCGGCAGGCCACGAAGACGCTTCTGGAGCTCCTCGACGGTGACGATCTGCACGCGTCCATCCTCCCGCCGGCGGCGGCTCGGGAGAGCTCGAGCCGACCCGTGGGGTAGTGAGATGGGTCTCGTCCGACGCGGCGGCCAGGCTGGTCAGCTGGCCTTGCGCGAGGCCTTCTTCGCGGCGGACTTCTTCGCGGTCGACGCCTTCTTCTCGCCCGCCTTGGTGGCGGACTTCTTCGCCGCGGCCTTCTTGGCGCCCTTCCCGCCGCCGGACGTTCCACCGGCCTCGGCCTCGTCGGCCTCGTCGGCCGTCCCTGCTGCGGACGACGCGCCACCGTCCGCCCCGCCGCGCGAGGCCTTGGCCCGGTCGACGCTGCGCTGCAGGGCCGCGAGCAGGTCGACGACCTCGGTCTCCTCCTCGGCGCGCTGCGGCGTCTCCTTGAGCTCGCCGCCCTCGATCTTGGAGGACACGAGCGCCTCGACGGCCTCCGAGTAGTCGTCCTCGAACTCGTCGGGCTCGTAGTCGCCCGAGAGCGAGTCGACGAGCGAGGACGCCATGGCCAGCTCCTTCTGCGTGGCGTGCGTGTCCTCCGACAGCGACTCGAACTCCGGCTTGCGCACCTCGTCGGCCCACAGCAGCGTCTGCAGGACGATGACGCCCTCGCGGACCCGCAGCACCGCGAGGGTCATGCGGGTGCGGATCGAGACGGTGACGAGGGCCATCCGGTCGGCCTTCTCCAGGGCGTCACGGAGCAGCACGTAGGGCTTGAGGCCGGTCTTGTCCGGCTCGAGGTAGTAGCTCCGGTCGAAAAGGAGCGGGTCGATCTGCTCGGAGGGGACGAACTTCTCGATCGAGATCTCCTTGGACGAGCGTGAGGGAAGGCTCTTCATGTCCTCGTCGGAGAGCACGACCATCTGGCCGTCGGAGGTCTCGTATCCCTTGGCGATGTCCGAATACGGGACTTCCTCGCCGTCGATTGCGCAGACGCGCTGGTACCGGATTCGTCCACCGTCCTTCTCGTGGACCTGGCGGAACTGCACGTCGTGGTTCTCCGTGGCCGAGAACAGCCGGACCGGCACATTGACCAGTCCGAACGACACGGCGCCCTTCCAGATGGCTCGCATGGGAACAAGAATGCACCCATGCGCCCCATGCTCGCGACGCCCGCGTCGGCCATTCCGACCGGGAACACGTGGCGGCACGAGGTGAAATGGGACGGGATGCGCGTCCTGGCCGACGTCTCGGACGGCCGTCTGCGGCTGTACTCACGCACCGAGCGCGACGTCACCGTCGCCTTTCCGGAGCTGCAGGGGCTGCGCTCGGAGTACGCCGACATGCTCCTCGACGGCGAGATCGTCTCCATGCGCGGCGGGGTCCCGTCGTTCGCCGCGATGGCCGAGCGCTTCCACGTCACCGACGTGCGGCGGGCCGCCCGGCTCGCCGAGGAGGCGCCGGTGACCCTCATGGCCTTCGACCTGCTGCGGCTCTACGGCGTCGACCTGCTCGGCCGCCGGTGGAGCGACCGGCGCTCGACGCTCGAGCGGCTGGAGCTGTCGACCGCCCGCTGGCAGACCCCGCCGACGTTCGCCGACGGCGTCGCGCTGCACGACGCGACCCGCGAGCAGGGACTCGAGGGTGTCGTCTCCAAGCGGGTCGACTCGGCCTACCTGCCCGGCGTCCGGTCCGCCGCCTGGCTCAAGTCGCCGCATCGCGGCACGGTGTCGGTGGTCATCGGCGGGTGGCGCCCCGAGGCCGCCGGGTCCGGGTCGCGCCGGCTCGGTTCGGTGCTCGTCGGCGTCCCGGCGTCCGGCGGCCTGCGCTACCTCGGCCGCGTCGGCGCCGGGCTGGCCGGGCGCAGCGGGCAGGCGCTGCTGCGCGACCTGACGCCCCTGGCGTCGGCCGACTCGCCCTTCGGGACGGACGTGCCCCGTGAGGACGCCGACGGCGCGACGTGGGTGCATCCCGTGCTCGTCGCCGACGTCCAGTCGCTCGGCCTGAGCGGGCAGGGCCGGCTGCGCCAGCCGGCGTTCAAGGGGCTGCGCACCGACCTGACGCCGGGTGACGTCGACGACGCCGTCGAGGGGGAGTGATGCCGGTCGAACCGCCGAAGGTCACCGTCGAGGTCGAGGGGCGCCGGATGCGTCTGTCGAGCCTCGAGAAGGTCATGTACCCGGCCACCGGGACGACGAAGGCGCAGGTCATCGACTACTACGCGCGCGTCGCCCCGGTGATCCTGCCGCACCTGCGCGACCGCGCCGTGACCCGCATCCGCTACCCCCACGGCGTCGGGGACATGCAGTTCTTCGAGAAGAACATCCCCGCCGGGACCCCGTCATGGATCCGGCGTGCCGGCCGGGACCCGGTGTTCCCGCTCGTCGACGACCTCGCCGGCCTGACGTTCTTCGCCAACCTCAACTCCCTCGAGCTGCACGTGCACCAGTGGAGGTACGAGGGCGAGGGCCGCGACGCGGTGGCCCGCAACCCCGACCGGCTCGTCATCGACCTTGACCCGGGCCCCGGCACGGGCCTGCCCGAGTGCGCGCACGTCGCGCTCGTCGTGCGCGAGCGTCTGGGCGCCATCGGCCTGGACACGGTCCCGGTCACGAGCGGCAGCAAGGGCATGCAGCTGTACGCGGTCCTACCGGGCGAGCACACGAGCGACGCCATCCGCGACACCGTCCAGCAGCTGGCCCAGGAGCTGAGCAAGAAGCACCCCGACCTCGTGGTGTGGAAGATGGCCAAGGAGCTGCGCGACGGCAAGGTCTTCCTCGACTGGAGCCAGAACGTCGCCGCCAAGACCACGGTCTGCCCGTACTCGCTCCGGGGCCGGGAGCGGCCGACGGCAGCGTGCCCGCGCTCGTGGGACGAGGTCGAGGCCGGTGCGGACGGCGACACCTTCGAGCAGCTGCGGATGGAGGAGGTCGTCGAGCGGGTGGCCTCCGACGGCGACCTCGCCGCCTCGATCACCAGCGCCTGACACATGCCTGGCACCGGCCTGCCGCATGCCTGACACCGGCCCGCCGCCGGGTCTGACGCCGGCCGGGACGCGCGAGGGCCCGGCACCGTCGGGTGCCGGGCCCTGCTGGAGCCGTGAGGCGACCGGTGGCGTCAGTGCGCCTTGTCGTAGGCCTCCTGGACCTCGGCCGAGATGCGGCCGCGGTCGGAGACCTGGTGACCGTTGGCCCGGGCCCACTCGCGCACCGCGCCGAGGTCGCGCTTGGGGGACCCGCCCCCGCGTCGCTTGGTCGCCGCGCGCGAGGCGCCGCCGCTGCGTCGCGCGTGGCCGACCCACGAGGCGAAGTCCTCGCGCAGCTTCTTCGCGTTCTGGTCGGACAGGTCGATCTCGTACGTCACGCCGTCGAGGGCGAACGTCACGGTCTCGTCGGCGTCACCCTGGTCGATGTCGTCGATGAGTCTCACTTCGACACGCTGAGCCATGTTTCTCCGTCTTCAGATGATGGGTTGTTCTGGAGGGGAAATGCATGCCCGCCGTGGCGGGCAGGATCAATTTACCGCTCCCGGTCCCGAAATGCATTTTCCGCGGGGGAAATGAGGCCCTGAATGGCGGTGAATTGCCGAAACGTGACCTTTCAGGTCGCCTCGTCGTTGTGTGTGGCCGCCTCGGGCGAATGCCGATCGGGGCTGTCCCCGGAAGACCGCATTCTCTGAATGGCCGTGTCAGTGGTCGACGCGGTCGATGCCCGAACCCTCCCCGGCACGAGGTCCATTCACGTCGTGCGAGGCGTCGGAGGAAATATCCGAGATCCCCTCGCCGGTCCGGTCGAGGCGCTGGGCCCGTTCACGGCGGTCGTGCTCGGCCTCCCATTTCGCCTGGGCGAGGCGCTCACGCCGGTCGCCCTCGAGAATGGTCTTGATGAGGAAATAGAACAGCGTGGCCACACCGATCGTCGGCACGACGGCGAGCACGTACGGCATGACCGACTCCATGCCTCCAGTCTCGCACGCACGTGAGAGGGCCTCGGCCTCGCCACCGGCCGGTCTTCCGGCCGGTCTTCCGGCCGGTGTCGGTCCCGGGCCCTACGGTCGTCGCCATGGCATCCAGGACCGTGACGAGATCGTCGACGACGGGCCGGCGCGCGCCCGGGTACCGCTGCGCGGAGTGCGGCTGGACCACCGTCAAGTGGGTGGGGCGGTGCGGCGAGTGCCAGGCCTGGGGGGCCGTGGCCGAGGTCGGCGCCACGACGGCGCGCACCGCGGCGGCTTCCGTCGTCGACCCGGCGCCGCGGATCGGCGACGTCGACGTCACCCAGGCAGCCGCGCGCCCCACCGGGGTGGCCGAGTTCGACCGGGTCCTCGGCGGCGGCCTCGTGCCCGGGGCGGTCGTCCTCGTCGCCGGCGAGCCGGGCGTCGGCAAGTCGACGCTGCTGCTCGACGTCGCGGCGCGCGCGGCCCGCTCCGGCGCCGAGGTCCTCTACATCAGCGGGGAGGAGTCGGCCCCGCAGGTGCGGGCTCGGGCCGGGCGGATCGAGGCGCTCGCCGACAGCCTGTACCTCGCGGCCGAGACCGATCTCGGCACCGTCCTCGGGCACGTCGAGGCGCGCGCGCCGCAGCTGCTCGTCGTCGACTCGGTCCAGACCGTCGCCAGCGCCGACGTCGAGGGCCAGCCGGGCAACGTCTCCCAGGTCCGCGAGGTCGCCGCGAGCCTCATCCAGGCCGCCAAGTCCCGGGGCATGGCGGTGCTGCTGGTCGGCCACGTCACCAAGGACGGCTCCATCGCCGGGCCGCGCGTGCTCGAGCACCTCGTCGACGTCGTCGTCCAGTTCGAGGGCGACCGCCACTCGCGGCTGCGGCTCGTGCGCGCGGTCAAGAACCGGTACGGCCCCACCGACGAGGTCGGCTGCTTCGACCTGTCCGACGTCGGCATCGTCGGGCTGCCCGACCCGAGCGGCCTGTTCCTGTCGAGCCGCGACCACGCCGTGGCCGGCACGTGCGTCACTGTCACCCTCGAGGGTCGGCGACCCCTCGTGGCCGAGGTTCAGGCGCTCGTCGCGCCGTCGCCGCTGCCGTCGCCACGTCGCACGTCGAGCGGGCTCGACGCGTCGCGCCTCGCGATGGTCATCGCCGTCCTGGACAAGCGCGCCGGCGCGCCGGTCGGCTCCCGCGACATTTTCGCCGCCACCGTCGGCGGCGTCCGCATCACCGAGCCCGCCGCCGACCTCGCCATCGTGTGCGCCGTCGCGTCGTCGGTCGTCGACCAGCCGCTCGCCCCCGACGTCATCGCCCTCGGCGAGGTCGGCCTCGCCGGCGAGGTCCGGCGCGTCACCGGTCTCGACCGCCGCCTGTCCGAGGCTGCCCGTCTCGGTTTCCGGCACGCGCTCGTGCCCGCGGGGAGCCTCGCCGATACGACCGTGCCGCAAGGCCTCCGGGCCGTCGAGGTCTCCGACGTGCCTCGCGCCATCGAGGCCATCGGACGCCTTGCCGGTGACCGGACAGCGGGGGCGCATGCTCTCGGCACCGTCTAGACTGCGACCGACCGGGGTCGACGCGATGGGCTCGCCCCACGCTGACAGGGACGTGATGGACCGGAACGACGAGCTGCTGCTGCGCGCGGCCCTCGCCGCGGTGGCCCCCGGGACCGAGCTGCGGGACAGCCTCGAACGGATCCTGCGTGGACGCACCGGCGCCCTCATCGTGCTCGGCTTCGACCGTGTCGTCGAGTCCATCTGCACGGGTGGGTTCGCCCTCGAGGTCGAGTTCTCCGCCACCCGTCTGCGCGAGCTGTGCAAGATGGACGGCGCCGTCGTGCTCGACCGCGAGGGGGCGCGCATCCTGCGGGCGGCGACCCAGCTGGTCCCCGACTCCAGCATCGAGACCACCGAGTCGGGCACCCGGCACCGCACCGCCGAGCGGGTCGCCAAGCAGACCGGGTTCCCCGTCATCTCGGTGAGCCAGTCGATGGGCGTCGTCGCGCTGTACGTCGGCAACCGCCGCCACGTCATCGAGGGCTCGCCGACCACGCTGTCGCGCGCCGACCAGGCGCTGCAGACCCTCGAGCGCTACAAGGCGCGCCTCGACGAGGTCACCGGCACGCTGTCGGCCCTCGAGATCGAGGACCTCGTCACCGTCCGCGACGTCACCGCGGTGCTCCAGCGCCTCGAGATGGTCCGGCGCATCTCGGCCGAGATCCAGGACTACGTCGTCGAGCTCGGCACCGACGGCCGCCTGCTCAGCCTTCAGCTCGAGGAGCTCGTCGGCGGCCTCGGCAACGACCGTGAGCTCGTCATCCGCGACTACCTGCCGGCGACGAAGTCCGACCTCACGCTCGAGGAGGCGCTGGCCAACCTCGAGTCGCTCAACTCCGTCGAGCTGCTCGACCTGTCGGCCGGTGCCCGGGCCGTCGGGTTCACCGTCGTCGGCGACAGCCTCGACGCGCCGGTCAGCCCGCTCGGCTACCGGCTGCTGACCAAGGTCCCGCGTCTGCCGAGCGCCATCGTCGAGCGCCTCGTCGTCCACTTCGAGTCGCTCCAACGGCTGCTCGCTGCGGGCATCGAGGACCTCATGCTCGTCGACGGCGTCGGTGAGGGCCGCGCCCGCGCGGTCCGGGAGGGGCTGTCGCGCCTGGCCGAGTCCAGCATCCTCGAGCGCTACGTCTGACACGCTGCCCGCCCGGCGCACCGGAGTCGTCCCCTTGCTCTCGCCGCGGTGCTGACCAGTGACGTCGGCGCGGGCGCCTACGATGCGTCGGTGCCCGCCTCACCCGTCGCCACGCCGCTGCTCCACGAGCGCGTCAACGCCTGGTACGCCGAGGCCGGCCGCAAGGAGCTGCCCTGGCGGGCGCCGGACTGCACCCCGTGGGGCGTGTTCCTGTCCGAGGTGATGTCGCAGCAGACGCCGCTCGGCCGGGTCGAGCCGATCTGGCGGGAGTGGATGGAGCGCTGGCCGACGCCCGCCGCGCTCGCCGCCGCGGCGCCCGGTGACGCCGTGCGCGCGTGGGGCCGGCTCGGGTACCCCCGGCGCGCGCTGCGGCTGCACGAGGCCGCCACGGCCATGGTCGACCGGCACGCCGGGCAGGTGCCGGGCACGCCCGAGGAGCTGTTGGCGCTGCCCGGAGTCGGCGCCTACACGGCCGCCGCCGTCGCGTGCTTCGCCTTCGGCCTGCCGGAGGTCGTCGTCGACACCAACGTGCGCCGCGTCCTGGCCCGGGCCGTGGAGGGCAAGGCCTTGCCCAACCTCACGCTCAACCGGGCCGAGACACGCCTGGCCGCCGACTCCCTGCCGGCCGACCGCACCACCGCGACGACGTGGAACGTCGCCGTCATGGAGCTCGGTGCGCTCGTCTGCGTAGCGCGCGGACCTCGCTGCGGGGAGTGTCCGGTCGCCGACCTCTGCGCCTGGAACCTCGCCGGTCGGCCGGCCCACGACGGGCCGCCGCGGCGCGGACAGGCCTGGCACGGCACC
>NZ_JBNDHY010000047.1:0-29712 GCF_056755315.1 Monashia sp. HAY1-2A | reverse complement strand
CCAACGAGTGCTGTCTGACAACGGCGCCGCGTACCGCTCCCACCTGTGGCGCGACACCTGCACCGAGCTGATACTCACGCACACCCGGACCCGGCCCTACCGCCCCCAGACCAACGGCAAGATCGAACGCTTCCACCGCACCCTGGCCGACGGATGGGGATACGCCCGCTGCTACGCCTCAGAACACGAACGGCGAGCCGCTCTGCCAGCATGGCTGCACGAGTACAACCACCACCGACCCCACACCGCCTGCGGGAACAAGCCACCCATCACCCGCTTAACCAACCTGTCGGGTCAGTACAGCTAGGGAGCGTTGTCAGCCCGAGCCGGAAGCCGCCATCACACCAACCGCAAGGCGTCAGACGCCGCTCCGCGTCGGGGTGGGTTGCGGGGCAGCCGGTTCCGTGAGGGGCTTGCCGGTGAACGGCGGGGAGGAGGTGGGCGCGGCCGCTCCGACGGGCGCGGACGTCGCGGCTGCGGCCGCCTCGTGGGCAAGGAAACTGCCGAGCTCGGCGATGGTGCTCATCAAGGGCGCCGGGAACACAACTGTGGTGTTCTTGTCCACGCCGAGCTCCACGAGGCTCTGCAGGTTGCGCAGCTGGAGGGCGAGAGGGTGGGCCATCATCGTGTCGGAGGCGTCGCCCAGCGCCGCCGCGGCGAGCGACTCCCCCTCGGCGCTGATGATCTTGGCTCGCTTCTCCCGCTCCGCCTCCGCCTGGCGAGCCATCGCACGCTTCATGCTGTCGGGCAGCTGGATGTCCTTCAGCTCGACGCGCCGTTCGGGGAAGCAGGCGTGTTCCGTGGCCGATCGGCTGACGAGCTTTGTATGGCGTCACGTGGGTCGGCTGACGGAGCCACACAACCGGGGGTCGAGGTTGCCACTTCCGCGGAGAGCAACAAACCATGGTCGGTTCGATGTGGCGTTCGACAGGACTTGATCCCAGAATTTGTCGTGGAGAAACAGTTCTGACAGCGAGAGCCTACGCCTCACCCCCTAGTTCGGAAGGGCCCTGGAGGCCACAATGGAGGTCATGACCCAGTTCAGGACCTGATCCAGACGTGCGTCAACGCGGCCGCGGGACCTGTCCACATGGACATCTAGGAAGGGAACCACCGATGACCGCCACCATGAACCGACCGAAGACGACGGCGCCGACCCGCGCCGCCGGGGCCGCCGCGGCCGAGACCGCCCCGGCGATCCGGGTCCGTAAGCCCGTCCTCGCGGCGTCCGGAGGACCCCTGAAGCGCCCGAGCGCCGCGGCGCACCTGTCCGAGGCCGACGTCGAGCGCCTCGGCAAGGAGCTCGACGCCGTGCGCGACCGCATCATCGCCACGCGCGGGGCCAAGGACGCGGCCTACATCCGCCGTGTCATCCGCATCCAGCGCACCCTCGAGGTCGCCGGCCGGGCCACGCTGCTCTTCTCGAAGAAGAAGAGCGCCTTCGTTGCCGGCACCGCCATGCTGTCGGTCGCCAAGATCCTCGAGAACATGGAGATCGGCCACAACGTCCTGCACGGCCAGTGGGACTGGATGCGCGACCCCGACATCCACTCGACGACGTGGGAGTGGGACTTCGTCACCCCCGCCGCCGCCTGGAAGCACACCCACAACGACCTGCACCACACGTGGACCAACGTGCTGGGCAAGGACAAGGACGTGGGCTACTCCACCCTGCGCATGGCCGAGGACCAGCCGTGGCACCCCGGCAACCTCGGCAACCCGCTCTACAACATGGTCCTGGCGCCCTTCTTCGAGTGGGGCATCGCCATCTACGACCTCGAGCTCGAGGCCGTCAAGGACGGCGAGAAGTCCAAGGAGGACCTCAAGCGCGACCTCAAGGCGATGGGTCGCAAGGTGGTGCGTCAGTTCACCAAGGACTACGCCGCCACCCCGCTTGCCGCCGTGCCGTTCGGCTCCGGCAAGCAGGCGCTGCTCGGCACCTTCACGGCCAACGCGATCCGCAACGTGTGGGCGCACTCGGTCATCTTCTGCGGCCACTTCCCCGACGGTGTCGACACCTTCACCGAGGAGGAGATCGAGGGCGAGACGCGCGGCGACTGGTACATCCGCCAGATGCTCGGCTCGGCCAACATCTCCGGCTCGAAGCTGATGCACATCATGACCGGCAACCTGTCCCACCAGATCGAGCACCACTGCTTCCCCGACCTGCCGAGCAACCGCTACGCCGAGGTCGCCGTCGAGGTCCGCGAGATCTGCGAGCGCTACGGCCTTCCCTACACGACCGGCCCGCTGCCCAAGCAGGTCGGCCAGGCCTGGGCCAAGGTCTTCCGCCTCGCGCTGCCCAACCGTCCCAAGCCGGCCGGCGCCAAGGCCGCCAACGCCGCGGTGCCGCCGCGGCGCCCCGCACTGCCGCTCGTCGCCAACTTGGGATGAGCGCAGCGTCCGGCGCGCCGAGGGGGCCAGCACACCGCGCGTGACACCTCGTCGAACGCTTGGACCCCTCGCGCAGCCCGACAGGAGCCGACACTTCGCGCTGCGCTCGCACGCCGATGCTGGGTCTCAACTGGGCACACGACGCTTCAGGCCCGGGAAGAAAGGGTGAGGCGTCGAGCCGAAGCCGTGAACAAATGCGCGAACAGGCACGCGTCCGAACATCACCCCGCCGGATCGGAGGTGGCCATTTCGCCTCCCGACCCGTTCCCGTGCCGCCCGGGTGCGCCATCACTGGACTCGGCGCTTGCCGCCCTTGCTCTGATCCTCGTCCAGGCTCTCGGTGTCACTCTCGAGGAACACGTCCTGAACGTCGATGTTGACCTCCGTCACCTCGAGGCCGGTCATCCGCTCGATCGCCGAGATCACGTTGCGACGGATGGCCCGTGCGAGGTCGGTCACCGCCACGCCGTAGTCGGCGACGAGCTGGACGTCGACGGCGGCCTGCCGCTCGCCCACCTCCACAGAGATGCCCTGCGATTGGCTGGCGTGGCCACCGGGCATCCGCTCACGGAAGGCCCCGACCGCCCGGGCCGTGGCGCCACCGAGGGCATGGACGCCGGGCACCTCACTGGCCGCGATGCCGGCGATCTTGGCGACCACGGTGTCGGCGATGGTGGTTCTGCCCAGCTTCGTCACCAGCGGCGACTGTGCCTCGGTACTGGTAACGGCGGCCGAGCTTGAGCCGGTCGGGCTCTGGGTGTCGCTCATCGCGGGGCTCCTTCATATGGAGGGGAGGTCACGGCAGCGAAGGCCACAAGTGGTGAGACGTCCGTCTGCACTCACCACCTACCCGCGGGCGCCACGGCGCGACCGACGTCGGTCGCGGCGGACCTTGATGAAGCGCCGCCGGCCCGCCAGCCGGTTTCGGTGCTCGCGGCCGCGCCACGGTTCGCCGAGCGACAACGGCCAGCTGTCAGCCGGGCTCAGCCGGCTGACAAGGGCTTGGGGGCACTGCGACCAGCACCAAGACGTGTCGCCGGGAAGCGCCGAGCGAGCTCCGGTCCAGCGCTCGGATTCACGAGGACTGCCGGTGAACGGCGTTTCCCGTCAAGCCTCGGTCGGCGGCTTGCGGTGGGCCACCGGCCCGACCGCGCGACAGTCGCCGATCGGAACCTCGAGGACCTCACCGACGGTCACCGACCGCACCAACGCACCCGGTACCGGCAGGTACCCTCGACCTCGTACCGGTTGCACCGACCGCCTGGCGAGCATCACCGACGGCGCCGGCAACACGACTCGGTTCACCTACGACGACGCCGGCCGCCTGCTGACGGCCACGTCCCCGCGCGGGAACACCACGACATACAGCTACGATGCGACCGGGCGCGCCACCGGTGTCGAGGACTCGCTCGGGCACACCGCCTCTGTCACCCATGACGACAGCGGCCGGATCACCGCCGCGATCGACCAGCTGGGCCACACGACGGCCTACGCCTACACCACGACGGGCCTCGTCAGGACGACGACTGCGCCGGACGCCTCTACCGTCGCTCTCGCCTACGACAAGGACGGGAAGCTCAAGTCCCGGACCGACGCGGGCGGCAACGCGACGACCTACACGTACGACCCGGTCGGTAGACCTGCGAGCAGCACCGACCCGCTGGGACGCGTCACCGGTTACAGCTGGGACCGCAACGACAACCTGACCACCGTCACCGACCCTGCCGGGCGCGTCACTACGAACACCTAGGTCGCACTCGACAGGCTCACCGGCGTCTCCTACGACGACGGAGCGACGCCGGCGGAGAGCTACAGTTATGACGTCCTGGGCCGTGTCACGAGTCGCACTGATGGGTCCGGAACCAGCACGTTCACCTATGACGACCTGGACCGCATCACTTCGTCCACGCCCAGGGCTGGACGAACCGTCGGCTACAGCTGGAACCTGTCCGGGCTGTTGACCAGGCTCACCTACCCGAACGGCAAGACGGTCACCCGCCCTTACGACGACGCGGGGCAACTGGCCACGATCAGCGACTGGCTCGGCAACACGACCACCCTCGGCCGCGACAAGGACGCGAACCCGACCAGCATCGCCCAGCGGCCGACGACCACCACGCAGACGTGGGATGCCGCCGGCCGGCTGGCAAGCATCGTCTCCCAGAGCTCAGCAGCCGGCACCCTTGCCGGGAGGGCACCGCTACTTCAGGCAGCGCATTCCTCTCTTGAGACTCTCCCGGCCCTGGCGATGCCCGAGGCTGCGCAAGCCAAATGAGAGCCACAAACGGACGCTGGGCAGCCGATGTGCGAGCGACAAACCCCGGGCACCTGAGCCCCGGCCCGGCCAGGCCAGAACCTGGCCCCACTCTCTAGGTAGCCGATGAGAGGGCGTGCAAAGTGTGCTGGGTTACTCGGCGCTGCGGGCCACGAGGTAAAGCGGCAAGAACAGCACCATCACCAGTAGGCATAGGGCCGCCCACACTTCCGGCCTATCAACCGTGAGATCACCGAACCTGGCGACGACGGGTCGGTCGAGCTTCACCCGTGACCGGGCATCCGACAGCACCCAAAGGCTGGCGGCTCCGACGGCCAGGACCACGAGCAAGGCACTCAGCACGGAGGGATTCACGCGTTCAGTATCGCGGCAACGCGCGCACATGCGGCGAGCCGAGCGATCGTCCCGATGTCATTGAGATCCCGTACGGCCGTCGGCCCTTCGCATGATGGCGGCGAGAATCTGTTCCTTCGGAAGCCCGCGCTGCTGCCGCGCCAGGTCCGCGGCGAAACGCAAAGCATCAGCTCGGGTGCCTTTTCGTACATCTGCCGAGATGACCGTTCTGCGGAGTTGTCGGGCCGCAGCTACTCGGTGATAACCGTCAGCCAGCAGCAGGCAGCCTTCTATGTCGTAGACGACGACAGGCGCCGAGTCGGCCAGGTGATCCGCGTAGAACGCGACGCGTTCTAGATCGAGGTGAGCATCACTCTGTCGAATCGGCTCTTGAGCCAGGTCCGCGATCGCGACCTCGACGAACGTCATGTATCCATTCTGGTCCCAGCGGGTGGGGCGAGCGGGTCGCTCGGCCCGCTCCCGAGCACAACTCAGCTGCTGGCACGAACAATTCGATCTCGTTGAGACGCTGGAGCCTCGACCTCCGCGAGTGGAACCTGGGCACCGGGAGCCCTCGGTCAGAATGATCGTGACCAAACACCCGCGACGAATGCCCGTCACAACGCGCGACACCTACAGCCATATCTGGCCCGACTCTGGCGACCGGACGCGGGACGCCGTGGACCTCGTCTTCGGAAATCTTGCAGACTATCTGCGGACTGCCGAGGGGCCCTCCGGGCATAACCGCAGGTCAGAGGCCTGAAAGTGGATGAGTCGGCCGATACGCCGGGTTCTGTCCCGCGACGCCGTTGCCGGCATCCGCGGTGGCGGCCATCCATCTCGACCGGCCATTGCTGACCGGTTCCAGCGTCCTACCCGCACACTCGACCGGGCCGGTCTTCCCGACGCCCGAGGGCGTCGATCGTGCGCTGTCTGGACTTGCTCCGGGTGGGGTTTACCGAGCCGCCCCAGTCGCCTGGGGCGCTGGTGGTCTCTTACACCACCGTTTCACCCTTGCCGGGGGCCGAGGCCTCCGGCGGTCTGTTCTCTGTGGCACTGTCCCGCGGGTCACCCCGGGTGGCTGTTGGCCACCACCCTGCCCTTCGGAGCCCGGACGTTCCTCGGCAGGGCCGAGGCCCTGACGCGACCGCCTGGCCGACTCATCCGCGGACCAGCATAGGCGGCCGGCCCCCACCGGCGCCGCCCCGCCCCTCAGGCGACGCGTCGAAACCCGACCAGGGCCACGTCGTCGTGGCGGTCGGGGTCGGTGACCGCTTCGACGAGGTCGTCGAGGACGGCGTCGAGGTCGGCGTCCGGGCCGGCGTCGCGAAAGCACCGCTCGGCCAGGTCGCGCAGCCGACCCAGCCCGACGTCGATGGCCTCACCGCGGCGCTCGACGAGCCCGTCCGTGTAGAGCAGGAGCACGTCACCGATGCCGAAGGGCAGGTTGACGACCGGGCGCGGCACCGTCCCGAGGCCGTGCACCGGCGAGCCGTGCTCCTCGATGTAGCGGCCCTCTCCGCGCCGGATGAGCAACGGCGGCGGGTGACCGGCGACGGTCATCGACAGCATGTCGGTGGCCGGGTCGAAGAGCACGTACACGGCCGAGGCCATCGGCGTCGGCGCCTCGACGGCCATGAGCCGGTCGACGGCGCGGGCGAGCGCGTCGGGCTCGGGGTGCTGGGTCGCCAGCACCCGCACGGCCGAGCGCATCCGCGAGCCACCGAGCGCCGCATCGACGCCGCGGCCCATGACGTCGCCGACGACGGCCACGAGCCGCTGGTCCTCGAGTGCCGCGACGTCGTAGTAGTCGCCACCGACCTCGGTCCGTCCGGCCTGCCGGTAGACCGCCCCGAAGCCCCAGCCGGCGACCTCCGGCATCTGGTGCGGCAGTAGTGTCGCCTGCAGCACGGCGGCCACGCGACGCGTCTGGGAGTAGAGGTCGGCGTTGTCGATGGCCTGCGCGGCTCGGCGGGCGAGGTCCTCCGCGAACGAGACGTCCTCGGCCGTGTACCTGCGACCCGACTCCGCCGCGACGAAGCTCAGCACGCCGAGCACCCGCTCCTTGGCGAGCAACGGCACGGACATCGCGCTCTGCAGCCCGAGCTCGCGCGCGATCCGCAGGTGCTCCTCGTCGCGCGCCGACGCGACGAGCATCTCGTCGGTGACGGCCTCGACGAGCAGGCTCGTGCCGGACCGGACGACCTCGGCGACACCCCCGGGGCGGTTGAGGTCAGGCGGCCAGCGCGTCTCCAGCTCCTTGGCGAGCGCGACCTTCTCGGGGTCGACGTGCGCGACGGCGAGCGTGCGCAGGACACCGTCGTCCAGCAGCTGGACCGAGCACCAGTCGGCGTGGGTGGGCACGGCGAGCGAGGCGACCTGTCGCAGGGTCTCGCGGTAGTCGAGGCTGCCGGCGAGAGCCTGCGAGGCGTCGGCGAGGAACTCGAGCTGGGCGGCGCGGGCCGCGCTCTGCTGCTCGGCACGCAGCCGCCGGATCGTCTGGGCGCACATCTCCGCGAGGACGCCGAGGACCGACAGCTCCTCCGGCTCCAGCGGCCCGACCCGGCCCTCGAACCGGAACCCGACCGCACCGATCGCCTCGCCGGTCGCGGGCGACAGGAGGGGAAGCGTGACGCTGGAGCGCTCGGTGCCGTCGTCGTCGAGGTCGGGGTAGCGCGCGACCATGTCGGCGCGGCTCTCGGTGACGATCGTGCGCCCCAGCCGCACGGCCTCGGTCATCGGCGTCCGGGCGTCGAGGTCGAAGACGGCCCACTGCCGGACCAGGCTCGCGCTCATCCCGTGGGTGCCCACGGTCCGCAGCAGGTCCGGCCCGTCGCGCAGCGCGAGCACGGCGCGCGTCGCCCCGATGACCTCCGAGGCGCGCTCCGTGACGATCTCGGTGAGGTCGTCCATCGTCGTGGCCGCCCCGAGACGGGCCACCGTGCGCGCGAGGGCCGCGAGCCGCGCGGCAATGGCGGGGTGCCTGTTCGGGCCCGGCTCCCTCGCGGTCATGGGCACATCCTGTCAGTCGGTGGGCGTCGTCGTCCCCGAGATGGGCCACGGAGTGCCACCATGGAACGATGACCACGCCGACCGTGGACGGCGACGCCGAGCTGGCCTGCCTCGACTTCGGCCCGGACGACCTGCGCCGGGTTCGGGAGGTGGTCCGCACGGTCACGGTGGGGCGGGTGCCCGACCGCGTCGGCGACGCCGAGATCGCGGTGCACGAGGTCGCCGTCAACAGCATCGTCCACGGCGGCGGCCACGGCCGGCTTCGCATCGACGCGACCGGCGAGGGCCTGGTCTTCACGGTCGAGGACGGCGACGGCACGGGCTCGACGCCGAGCGTCCGACACGCCGACCACCTCGCGGTGAGCGGCCGGGGCCTGTGGATCGCCGAGTCCCTGACCGACCGGCTCGACATCGAGGCGACGCCGGCGCGCACCACGGTGCGCCTGCACGTCAACCTGCCGCGACCGCCCCGCCCTCGGTAGACGGTTCGGGCTCGAGCGGGGCGCTGACCTCGTCGACCTCGTCGACCTCTTCGACCTCGATGACCTGGTCGAGGTTGGTCAGCCGCACGAGGCGCAGTGACACCCCGGAGCAGACGAGCCGCAGCGTGGCTCCAGCCGCCCTGGCCCGGTGGTGGAGGCCGATGACGGCGCCGAGCCCCGACGAGTCGAGGAACGTCACGTCGCGCAGGTCGACGACGACCGTGGCCCCCGGCACCAGCTCGAGCGAGTCGAACGCGAGCCGGGCGTCGGGCACCGTGTACGTGTCGACCTCACCGGCCAGCCGGACACGGATGCTGCTCTCCTCGACGGAGACCGCGACGTCCACCTGGCTCCCCTCCCCAACGTCCCCCTGTTGCTCCACCGTAGGACGGGTCGGGGGCTGCCGTCACCGGTTGCGCCGCCCCTTTTGTGTGCAGTGCCCGCCCCGTGGCCACCCGCACGAGCCGTCGACGCGACCTGTGACCCGGGTCACAAACCCGTCCGGACGTCAACGACGACGGCTCGTCGCTCGTCCTCCCTGCGAGGGACGGCGTTCGGCGCCGCCCCGGCTCGTCAACGGGGACGGGTGACGACCATACGGAAACCTGCCCCCTCAGGACGATGACGCAGACCTCTCCCCCATCAGCCCCCACCCGACCGATCCCGGAGCGGGCCCGGCCCCTGCTCGCGGACCGACCAGTCGAGGTACCGCTCGCGGGCGGGACCCAGGACCCGTCCCCTCGTCCACGCCTGCTGGACCTGTCGCTGACCCAGCTGGTCGGCGGCTCGCTGGCCGCGGCGACCGCCGCCGCGCTCGGTTCACGCCTGGGCCTGCTGGGCACGATCGCCGGCGCCGCGATCGGTTCGCTCGTCACCGCGGTGGCTGCGAACCTCTACACCAACTCGATGGCGCGTGCCCGCGAGGCAGTCGTCCTCGCCCGCGCCTACGGCCGCGGCACCCTCGGCCGCGTGTACGGCCGCGGCCCCCTGGCCCGACGCAGCTCGCTCTGGCTGCGCCTGCCCGACCGGACCGGCACCCGACGCCTGCTCACGACGGCTGGGGCCCTCTTCGCCGTCGCCGCCGTCGTCCTCACCGGCGTCCAGCTGACGACCGGGGCCCAGGTCACCGGGACCACGATCGGCCGAGGTGGGGCGGCCCACCTCGTGGAGGGTCCCTCCCGGGGCGGCTCGGCCGCCTCCAGCGGTTCCGGCATCCCGAGCACCGGCACCACCCACCCCAGCACCACACCGACGACTCCTGCGACAACCGCCCCGACCCCGACGGGCGGCCCGACGGGGACGCCGATGCCGGGTTCCACGTCCGGCGGCCCGGGCCCGACAACCGCGCCGGACGGCTCGACCGGCGGTCCCTCGGGCACGCCCCCCACGACCGACGCCCCGGCAGCCACGACGCCACCCTCGACCGGCACGGGCACCCAGCCGGCGCCGAACGGCCAGGCGCCCGCGAACGCGGCGGCACTCACCGGCTGATCGCGGCGGAGCGGGACAGGGCCCGTCCTCGAGGGACGACGCCGGCGCCGACGCGTCACACGACGGCGAGGCCGACCGTTCCCGTCGACACGTCGGCCGCGTCGACGCGGACGCGCACCGAGTCCCCCGGACGCGCCGCCCCGGTGGCCTTGGCGACGACCGCGAGGTCGCTGAGCTGGACGACGACAGCCTGCCCGTTCGCGGCGAGGACCACCGCGCCGAGCTCCTCACCGAGGTGCCCGGCCAGCTCGGCCGCCTCGACGGCATCGGTGCAGGCCCGCTCGACCTGGTTGGCCCGACGGTCCGAGGCCGCCATGACCTCCGGCAGCGTGGCGAGCGCGTCGCGAGCCCAGGCGGGCACCTCGGTGCCGGCCGAGAGCGCCTCGCACACGACGAGACCGAAGCGGTCGACGAGCCGGCGCAGCGGCGCCGTGACGTGGGCGTACGGGGCCGCGACGGCGGCATGGCCCGCCTGTGCCGGCACGGTGCCGTCGAACGGCGTGTAGCCGGCGCCGCGGAACAGCGTCGTCGCCTCGTGGACGAGGGCGAGGTGCCGCGGGTCGGTGCCGTCGAGGGTGCGCAGGAACTCGCCGTACGACAGTCCCTCGGGCCACGCGACGCCGGCCGCCTCGGCCTGCCGCCGGAAGCGCTCGAGGTCACGCTCCTCGGGCGGCGGCATGGTTCGCAGGATGCCGACCTTGCCGCGCAGCATGAGCTCGGCGGCACCCATGCCGGTCAGCAGCGACACCTGGGCGTTCCAGTCCTCGGAGGGCAGCAGCGGCCGGAAGGACACGGTGAACCCGCCGGAGCCGTCCTCCCGGACCTCCTGCTCCGGCATCGGCAGCGACGCGCCGCCCCGGTTGCGCTCCAAGGCGATCCGCTTCTCGCCGACCTCCTTGAGCAGCAGCAGGACCTCGTCGGCGGAGCCGTCGTCGACGGCGTCCTGCACCTCGGCGTAGTGGTAGCGACGCACGCTGCGCACCATCGCCCGGAAGACCTGGACCGCGGTGCTCTCTGCGTCGGCGTCGAGCCGGATGTCCCAGACGAACGCGGGGCGGACCTGGTCCGGGAGCAGGCTCGCCGCGCCCTCGCTCAGCTCCTTGGGGTGCAGCAGCACGCGCTCGTCGGGGCAGTACACCGTCTGTCCGCGTCGGCGAGCCTCCGCGTCGACCGCTCCCCCGGCGCGGACGAAGGCCGGCACGTCGGCGATCGCGTAGCGCACGCGGTAGCCATCGCCGGAGCGCTCGAGGTGCAGGGCCTGGTCGAGGTCCATCGACCCCGGCGGGTCGATGGTGACGAACGGGACGGCGGTCTCGTCGCGCTCGGGCAGCGCCGCGCTCCCGGCGGCGGCTGCGGCCTCGGCGACGACGTCGGCCGGGAACCCGTCGGGCAGCTGTGCCTCCCGGCGGATCTCCTCGAAGCGGGTGGTCAGGGCCTGCGCCACGTCACCCGGCGTCGGCGCCGGGCGGAAGACGATGTGTCTCGAGGGCATGGCGCCACCCTATGCACGCGGCCCGACGCGCGGTGCCGGCTCGCTCGTTCGGCGTCGCCGCACGAGGGACTTTCGTCGGTTCCCGACTCGCCGGCCCGCGCCGTGGGAGGGTGCGCCGCGTTCTCGCGCCAGTGCCTAGGCTGACCCCCGTGCTCATCCTCCTGCCCCCGTCCGAGGGCAAGACCCCCGCCCGGCGAGGGCGACCGCTCGACCTCGGCTCCCTGTCCTTCCCCGCGCTGACGCCGCTGCGCGAGGACGCGGTGCGCGCCGTGGCCGCCGTCAGCGCCGAGCCGGGCGCCCCCGAGGTCCTCGGCGTCAGCCCGAACCTCGTCGAGGAGGTCGAGCGCAACACCCGGCTGCTCACCGGGCCGGCCCGGGTCGCCGCCGACGTGTACTCGGGGGTCCTGTACAAGGCGCTCGACCTGCCGACCCTCGACGCCGCGGCCCGACGGCGCGCCAACCGCAGCATCGTGGTCATCTCCGCGCTGTTCGGCGCGGTCCGCCTCACCGACCGCATCCCCGCCTACCGCGTCCACGTCTGCGCGGACGTGCCGGGCGTCGGCGCGCTCGACCGGGTGTGGCGCCCGCACCTGGCGCCCGTGCTCGAGCGGGCTGCGGGTGAACGCGGTCTCGTCGTCGACTGCCGCTCCACGACCTATGCCGCCATGTGGCGTCCGCCGGCCCACGTCGCTCGCCGCACCGTCCACGTCACCGTGCCCGGCGCGTCCCACATGGCCAAGCACACCCGCGGCCTCGTCGCGCGCGAGCTGGTCGGCCGGGAGGCGCCGCGCACGCCCGAGGCCCTCGCCGACGCCTTGTCCGAGCGCTTCACCGTGACCCTCACCGGGCCCGAGCGCCCGGGAAAGGCCTGGCAGCTGGCCGCCACGGCGAGGGACTGAGGCCGTGCTCGACCTCGCGCAGCTCGTCGACCGGGTGGCCCCGATCCTCGTCTTCCTCGTGGCCATCACCCTCGTCGCCGAGATCTGCGACCTCGCCGGGCTCTTCGACGAGGCCGCCCACTGGGCCGCGCGTCTGGCGCGGGGCCGGGTCGAGGTGCTCTGGCTGCTCGTCGTGGTCCTCGCGGTCTGTTCGACCGTCGTGCTCAGTCTCGACACGACGGCGGTGCTGCTGACCCCGGTGGCCGTGACCGTCGCCCGGCAGGTCGGGGCGCCGCCGCTGCCCTTCGCCATGACGACGCTCTGGCTGGCCAACACGGCCTCGCTGCTGCTGCCGGTCTCCAACCTGACCAACCTGCTGTCGTTGCACCCGTTCGCGCACCTCGGCATCTCGACCTGGGGCTACCTGCGCCTGCTCGCCGCCCCGTCGGTCGCGGCCGTCGTGGCCACCGTGGCGGTGCTGTGGCTGCTGCACCGGCGCGAGCTGCGGCTGCGCTACGAGGCCCCGCCCCGGGCCCAGCCCCACGACCACCTGCTCATGGTCATGACGGCCTGGACGTGCGGCGTGCTGGCGGTCGCGTTCGTCGCCGGCGTCCAGCCCGCGCTCGCCTCGGTGCCCGCTGCGCTCTTCCTCCTCGCCGCCACGTACTGGCGCGCCCCGGAGCTGCTGCGCCGCATCCGGATGCCGTGGCTGACCGTCCTGGGCATCTGCGTCCTGTTCGTCGTCGTCGACGCGGCTCTCCGCGCAGGTCTCGAGGGCTGGCTGCGCACGCTCGTCGGGGCCGGCACCGGCGTCACCGACCTGCTCCGGGTGAGCGGCCTGGGCGCGCTGGCCGGGAACGGCATCAACAACCTTCCCGCCTACCTCGCCCTCGAGCCCACGGTCGCCGACTCCCCGGCCCGGCTCGCGGCGCTGCTCGTCGGGGTCAACACCGGCCCGATCGTCACCCTGTGGGGCTCGGTGGCCACCCTGCTGTGGGCCCAGCGGTGCCGCTCGGCGGGGCTGGCCGTCGACGCAGGGCGGGTGGCCCGCACCGGCCTGCTGTGCGCGGTGGTCGTCGTCGCGGTCACGACACTGACGCTCGCCGTCACCGCCTGAGCGGCGCCGCCCAGCTCCCGCCAGCCGGGGCCCGGCAGGCTCCCGTCGGCCGGACGCGGAACCGCAGCCGGCACGCGGGGGTTCAGCCCAGGGCGCGACGCAGGTCGTCGACGAGGTCGCGGACGTCCTCGAGGCCGACCGAGACCCGCAGGACACCGTCGGTGATCCCCACGGCGGCCCGCGCCTCCGGGGCGAGGCGCCGGTGCGTCGTCGTCGCCGGATGCGTCACGAGGGACTTGGAGTCGCCGAGGTTGTTCGAGATGTCGATGACCTCGAGCGCGTTCATGAGCGCGAAGGCCTCGTCCTTGCCGCCGTCGATCTCGAAGGTGACGACGGTGCCCGCCGCGAGCATCTGTCGCTTGGCGAGCTCGTGCTGCGGGTGCGATTCGAGGAAGGGGTGCACGACGCGCGTCACCCGCGGGTGGGACTCGAGGAACCGGGCCACCTCGAGGGCGCTGTCGGCCATCCGCTCGACCCGCAGCGACATCGTCTCCAGGCCCTTGACGAGGACCCAGGCGTTGAACGGCGACATGGACGGTCCGGTGTGCCGCATGAGGTTCTGCACCGGGCCGTCGATGAACTCCTTCGGCCCGAGCACCGCGCCGCCGAGCACGCGGCCCTGGCCGTCGATGTGCTTGGTCGCCGAGTACACGACGATGTCCGCGCCGTGCTCGAGCGGCTTGCTGAAGACCGGCGTGCCGAAGACGTTGTCGACGACGACCTGCGCACCGGCCGCGTGGGCCAGCTCGCTGACGGCGGCGATGTCGACGAGCTCCTGCATGGGGTTGCTCGGCGTCTCGAAGAAGACCGCCGTCGTCGGCTCGGACAGCGCCTCCCGCCACTGGTCGAGGTCGGGGCCGTCGACGAAGACCGCCTCGACACCCCACCGTGGGAGGATCTCGTCGAGGATGACGAAGCACGAGCCGAACAGCGCCCGCGAGGACACGACGCGGTCGCCCCGGCCGAGCAGGGCCGCGAGCGCGACGAACACCGCCGACATCCCCGACCCGGTGGCGAAGCACGCCTCGGCGCCCTCGATCTGTCGCAGCCGCTCCTCGAACATCGCCACGGTCGGGTTGCCGTAGCGGGAGTAGACGAAGCGGTCGACGTCACCCTTGAACGCCGCCTCGGCGTCCTCGGCGGTGTCGTACACGAAGCCGGAGGTCAGGAATAGGCCCTCCGAGGTCTCCTCGAACCCGCTGCGGGACAGGCCCCCTCGCACCGCAAGGGTGTCCGGGCGCCAGTCCTGGCGCACCTCTCCCGCGGCGACCTCGCTCATCCCTGCACCCACGGCAGGCCCGCGACCTTCCACCCCGAGACAGCGCGGTGGCGCTGGTCGTCGTGCGGCCCCTCGAAGCCCTCGAGGACGTTGTAGGAGCTGCTCCATCCGGCCGCGGTCGCCGCCTCGGCCGCCGCGACGGAGCGCACGCCGGAGCGGCACAGGAAGTACACCGGGCGGTCCTTGGCGACCCCCGCCGCCTCGAGCTCGCTCGTGAAGGCGTCGTTGACCCGGCCGTCGGGAAAGCGCTGCCACTCCACGCGGAGCACCTCCTTGTCGAGCTCGCCGAGGTCGGGCAGCCCGACGTAGGTCCACTCGGCCCGGGTCCGCACGTCGACGAGCACGGCCCCCGGCTCGTCACGCAGTGCGGCCCAGGCCTGCTCGGGCGTCACGTCACCGGCATAGCTCATGCGCCGACTATCGCACGCGGTCCGTCAGGCGAGATGGTCGGTCCGATTGGTGAAAGCCACCGACGCCGAGCCGTCCTCCCACACCTCGACCGCCGAGAGGCTGCCGGGCGCGCTCGCCAGGGCCCAGAACCGCTCCGTCGGGGTGGCGAGGACCTCCGCGAGCACCGAGAGGACACCGCGGCGCGAGGTGACGGCGACGACGGTGCCGCCCTCGGCCGCCAGCCCGCGGTAGGCCTCACGGACCCGGGCGTCGGCGCCCTCGCCCGGCGCGGTGCCGTCCCAGGCGGCGGTCGCTGCGACCGACGCGTCGAGGGTGGTCGCCACCGCCTCGGCGAGGCGGCGCGCGGTCGGCTCGGCCGAGCCGACGACGCGCGCGTCGGCCCCGACGAGCCGCTGCACCGCCCGGAGGACCCGCGGCTCCGCGCCCTCGTCGTGCGGCACCTGGACGAGCAGCAGCCGCAGCGGACGCGTCGCCGCGCCGACCACAGCCCCGGGAGCCACGGGAGCCACGGGAGCCACGGTCGAGGCCACCGCCTCGGCCGCGTGGACGGCGTGCTCGAGGACCTCCGGTCCGTGGGCGTCCTCGGCGCCGTCGCCGCCCGTCGCGCGGACGCGCCGGACGCTCCTGCCGTCCATCGCCTCGTTGCTCAGCGCGTCGGCGGCCTTGTTCCTTTCACGCGGCACCCACTCGAACTCGACCGACCCACCGGCGTCGACGATGCGCCTCACGACGTCGCGGGCCTCGAGGGCGAGCCGGCGCATGTCCTCGTGCTTGATCTTCCAGCGACCTGACATCTGCTCGACGACGAGCTTGGAGTCCATGCGCGCGACGACCCGCGGCCCGCTGGCCAGGTCGGCGGCAGCCGTCAGCCCGGCCACGAGACCGGAGTACTCGGCGACGTTGTTGCTCTGCCTGCCCAGCGGCTCGGCCAGCTCGACGAGGACCGCGCCGGTCTCGGCATCGCGGACGAGGGCGCCGTAGCCGGCGACACCGGGGTTGCCCCGCGACCCGCCGTCGGCCTCGACGACGAGGCGGCGCCCGGAGCTCGCGCTCACCGGCGGCTCACCGATCGGCTCACAGGCCCGACTCGGCGGTGCGCACCATGATGCGTCGGCACTCCTCGCAGCGGAGGACCTCATCCTGCGGGGTGCTGCGGATGCGGTCGAGGTCGACCCGGTTGAGCTCGAGCCGGCAGCCACCGCACCGCCGGTGCGAGATCGCGGCGGCCGCCAGGCCACCGCTCGAGGCGCGGATCTTCTCGTAGAGGCTGACGAGGTCGTCGCCCACACCGGCCACGACGTCGGCGCGCCCACCTCCCACCTTCGACGCCTCCGCGTCGAGCTCGGCCAGCGACGCGTCACGCTCCGCCTCGAGCCGTGCCAGCCCCTCGGCCACCTCGGCGTGCCGCCGCCCGAGCTCGGTGACGCGGGCCGCGAGGGACTCGGCGCGCTCCATGACCTCTATCTCGACGTCCTCGAGCTCGGCCTGTCGGCGCGCCAGGGAGGTGAGCTCGTGCTGGAGGGCCTGCAGGTCCTTGGCCGAACCCTGGCCGGCGTCGAGCCGCGACTGGTTGCGGGCCGCCCGGTCGCGCACGAGCTGGACGTCCTGCTCGGACTTGGTCAGCTCGCGCTGGACGTCGTCGGCCGCGGTACGCGCGTTGACGACCTCGGTCTGGAGGGCACCGACCTCCCGCCGTGCCGCGTCGACGGCGGCCAGCTGCGGGAGGTTGGCCTTGGCGTGCGCGATCTGGTCCAGGCGCGTGTCGATCGCCTGCAGGTCGAGCAGGCGCCACTGGCGGGACGGGTCGGCTTTCAGGACGCACCTCCGGGATCGGTCCGGTCGCGGGCGGGGCCCGCGTCCGGGTGGGCTCGGTTGGCACCGACGACGAAGGTCCACGGCTCGGTGCGCAGAGTCGAGAGTCTGCCCACGACCCTAGTCGGTTCGGCACCGGGGGTCGGGTCCTCCCCCAACGCCCGGAGGACCCGCTCGCGGGCGCTCGCCAGCCACAGCGACTCGGTGGCCCAGTGGCCGGCGTCGACGAGGTACGGGGCGCCGTCGCGAGCCTCCTCGCGGGCCTCGAGCACCGGGTGGTGACGCAGGTCGGCCGTGACGTACACGTCGGCGCCCGAGGCGCGGACGGCGTCGAACTGGTCGTCCCCGGAGCCGCCCATGACGGCGACCCGGTGCACGACGGCGTCGGGGTCGCCGCTGACGCGCATGCCCCCGGCGGTCGGGGGCAGGACGTCGGCGAGGGACTCGGCGAACGCCCGCAGCGACCGCGCGACGGGCAGCTCGCCGACGCGTCCGGCATCGCGCCCGCCGACCTGGGTCAGGGGCCGCTGGCTCGTCAGCCCGAGGGCGTCGGCGAGCACGGTCGACACTCCCGGGTCGGCGACGTCGGCATTGGTGTGGGCCACGTAGAGGGCCACGCCACCGGCGAGCAGCGCGGTGACCGAGGCGCCCTTGGCCGTCGTCGTGGCCACCGAGTGGACCCCGCGCAGCAGCAGGGGGTGGTGGGTGACGAGGAGGTCGGTCTCGCACGCGACGGCCTCGTCGATGACGGCGAGCGTCGGGTCGAGGGCGAACATCATCGTGCGCACCGGCTGGTCGAGGTCGCCCGTGACGAGGCCGACCCGGTCCCAGTCGGCGGCGGTGTCCGGCGGGTAGAGCGACTCGAGGATCGCGACGACGTCGCGCAGCGTCACGTCAAGCATGTGGGCCCGGCCGGGATCGAACCGACGACACCCGCGGTGTAAACGCGGTGCTCTACCAGCTGAGCTACAGGCCCCCGCCCGACGCGGACGGTGTCCTGCCGGGCGGCCGTCAGCCTAGCGGGCCGAGGCGCCCGACGTGTCCGACGCACGGGACGTGTCCGACGCCCGGGACGCGTCCGTCGCGCGGGACGCGTCCGTCGCGCGGAGCGCCGCGACCGCCCTGCGGTACTCGCGGAAGTCGCGGCCCTGGCCGATGCCGCGCACCTCGGACCACACGACGCGGCCGGAGCGGTCGAGCAGGAACGTCCCCCGCAGGGCGAACCCGTCCTCCTCGCTGAAGACCCCGTAGCGGCGCGCGACCTCCCCGTGCGGCCAGAAGTCGGACAGGAGCGGGAAGAAGTGGCCCTCGGCGTCGGCCCACGTGCGCAGCGTGTACATCGAGTCGCAGGAGACGGCGAACACCTGGATGTCGTCGGTCTGGAAGTCCTCGAGGCCGTCGCGGATCTCGCGCAGCTCGCCCCGGCAGATGCCCGAGAACGCCGCCGGGTAGAACACGACGGCGGCGTTCTTGACGCCTCGCACCGAGGACAGGCTGATGTCGACCCCGTACTGGTCGACGAGCGTGAAGTCGGGGGCGAGGTCGCCGGGGGCCACGGGGGCGGACGCGTGGAGCGATGGCGCGTTCGTCATGCCACCGAGTGTCCCACCTCGTCGTCCCGCCTCGTCGGGGACGCCCACGCAGCACCCTCGCGACAGCCCCTCGCCACCGTCGGAGGCGTGGGCGTCCGGTCGAGCGGGGGCTGCACGCCACAGCCGCCGACACCGACGTTCAGCGGCGCGGGCCCTTCGGCGGCATGAGCCGTGAGGCGGTCCAGTTCGTCGCGACGTTGACCTGCCCTCCCGTGACGAGGCCCGCCGTCGACGCCGCCTCCTCGACGACGCTGGCGTCCGCGTGCCCGGGCCGCCCCGCCTTGGGCGTCAGGAGCACGACGAACCCCTTGTCGAAGAGCTTGGTGAGGGCATCGACCATGAGGTCGACGAGATCCTCGTCGCCGTCGCGGTACCAGACGATGACGCCGTCGGCGCCGTCGTTGAAGTCCTCGTCCTCGAGCTCGGTGCCGATGACGTCCTCGATCTCGAACCGCAGGTCGTCGTCGACGTCGTCGTCATAGCCGAACTCCTGGATGATCTGCCCTTTGGCAAATCCGAGCTTGCTGAGGGACGCCGCTCCCGCGGTCGCGCTCACTGTCACCGGTCCTCTCGGTCGTTTGGCCCGTCCAGGTGGCGCGGGCCGGTCGTGCACATGGCGTGCGGGTCGGGCAAAGGTCGAGCAAAGGTCGAGCAGAGGTCGAGCAGGGTGGGGCGGCAGGCGCTCCCGCACCGGTACCAGTCCATCCGGTCCGACCGTACCGCGCAAGGCGCGGCGGACGCGCACAACGCGGGACAACGCGCCCGTCGGTGGCCCCCACCGCCACCGCGTCCCACAGCCGGACCCGGGTGTGACGGCCACCACGGATTGGTGGAGGATGGGTGGGAGCCCCGCTACGGCCGACCGGCCGCGAGCGCGGCGACGCGACGAGAAAGGACCCACGACGTGGCTTCCGAGGCCGGCCCGATCCTCAACGGCATCCCCAGTCAGCTCCCGGACATCGACCCCGAGGAGACCCAGGAGTGGCTCGACTCGCTCGACGCCGTGCTGGACGAGAAGGGCCGTACGCGAGCGCGGTACATCATGCTCAAGCTCATCGAGCGGGCCCGCCAGCAGCAGGTCGGGGTGCCGTCCCTGACCGCGACCGACTACATCAACACCATCCCGCCGGAGCGCGAGCCGTGGTTCCCCGGCGACGAGGACGTCGAGCGCGAGTTCCGCCGCTACATCCGCTGGAACGCCGCGGTCATGGTCCACCGCGCGCAGCGTCCGGGCATCGGTGTCGGCGGCCACATCTCGACGTACGCGAGCGCCGCCACGCTCTACGAGGTGGGCATGAACCACTTCTTCCGCGGCAAGGACCACCCCGGCGGCGGCGACCAGGTGTACTTCCAGGGCCATGCCTCCCCCGGCATGTACGCCCGCAGCTTCCTCGAGGGCCACCTCAGCGAGGGCGACCTCGACGGCTTCCGCCAGGAGAAGAGCCACATCGTCGACGGCAAGATCCGCGCCGTCCCGTCCTACCCCCACCCGCGCCTCATGCCGGACTACTGGGAGTTCCCGACCGTGTCGATGGGCATCGGCCCGATGAACGCGATCTACCAGGCGCAGTTCAACAAGTACCTGCACAACCGCGGGCTCAAGGACACCAGCCAGCAGGACGTCTGGGCCTTCCTCGGCGACGGCGAGATGGACGAGCCCGAGTCCCGCGGCCTGCTCCAGCTCGCGGCCAACGAGGAGCTCGACAACCTCACCTTCGTCATCAACTGCAACCTGCAGCGTCTCGACGGCCCGGTGCGCGGCAACGGCAAGATCATCCAGGAGCTCGAGGCGTTCTTCCGCGGCGCCGGCTGGAACGTCATCAAGGTCGTCTGGGGACGCGGGTGGGACCCGCTGCTGGCCGGCGACCGTGACGGCGCGCTCGTGCACATCATGAACCAGACGAGCGACGGCGACTACCAGACCTTCCGCGCCAACGACGGCAAGTACGTCCGCGACCACTTCTTCGGGCGCGACCCGCGCACCGCCAAGATGGTCGAGGACTGGACCGACGAGCAGGTCTGGTGGGACCTCAAGCGCGGCGGCCACGACTACCGCAAGGTGTACGCGGCCTACAAGGCGGCGCGCGAGCACACCGGGCAGCCGACCGTCATCCTCGCCAAGACGATCAAGGGCTACAGCCTCGGCTCGCACTTCGCCGGCCGCAACGCCACGCACCAGATGAAGAAGATGACGCTGGACGACCTCAAGGCCTTCCGCGACAGCCTCCGCATCCCGATCACCGACGAGCAGCTCGAGGCCAACCCGTACCAGCCGCCGTACTACCACCCCGGTCCCGACAACGAGGTCATCCGGTACTCGGTCGACCGCCGCGCCAAGCTCGGCGGCACCCTGCCGAGCCGACGCGTCCGCTTCGAGACCGTCAAGCTGCCCGGTGACGAGGCCTACGCCCAGGTGAAGAAGGGCTCGGGCAAGCAGGAGGTCGCCACGACGATGGCCTTCGTGCGCCTGCTCAAGGACCTCCTGCGCGACAAGGAGTTCGGCAAGCGGATCGTGCCGATCATCCCCGACGAGGCGCGCACGTTCGGCATGGACGCGTTCTTCCCGACGATCAAGATCTACAACCCCAACGGACAGAACTACACGCCCGTGGACGCCGAGCTCATGCTCGCCTACCGCGAGAACGAGCAGGGCCAGATCCTGCACCTCGGCATCAACGAGGCGGGTTCCCTCGCCGCGTTCACGGCCGCCGGCACGTCGTACGCGACCCACGGCCAGCCGATGATCCCGGTCTACGTCTTCTACTCGATGTTCGGCTTCCAGCGCACCGGCGACTCCATCTGGGCAGCAGCCGACCAGATGACGCGTGGCTTCCTCATCGGCGCCACCGCCGGCCGTACGACGCTGACCGGAGAGGGTCTGCAGCACGCTGACGGCCACAGCCCCCTCCTCGCCTCGACCAACCCGGCGGTCGTGCACTACGACCCGGCCTTCGGCTACGAGATCGCGCACATCGTCCAGGACGGCCTGCATCGGATGTACGGCGAGGGGCGGACTCCCGAAGAGTCCAACCTCATCTACTACCTGACCGTCTACAACGAGCCGATCGTGCAGCCGGCCGAGCCGGAGAACGTCGACGTCGAGGGCATCCTCAAGGGCATGTACCGCCTGTCCGAGGCCGACACCGAGGGCTGGCAGCACACCCCGGCGCGCGCACAGCTGCTCGCCTCGGGCGTCGGGGTGCCGTGGGCGCTCGAGGCCCAGCAGCTGCTCGCCGACGACTGGGGCGTGGCTGCCGACGTCTGGTCGGTGACCTCGTGGAACGAGCTGCGCCGCGACGGCCTGGCCGCCGACGCGCAGGAGTTCCTCGGCCCGGACGGCGCGCCGGTCAAGCCGTGGGTCACCCAGTGCCTCGAGGGCACCGAGGGCCCCGTCATCGCCGTGTCGGACTACATGCGGGCCGTGCAGGACCAGATCCGCGAGTGGGTCCCCGGCACGTACGCCTCGCTCGGCGCCGACGGCTTCGGCTTCTCCGACACCCGCCCGGCCGCGCGCCGCTTCTTCCACATCGACGGCCCCTCGGTCGCGGTGCGGGCGCTGCAGCTGCTGGCCAAGGAGGGCCGGATCGACGCCGACATCCCGGCCAAGGCGGCCGACAAGTACCGGCTCGACGACGTCACGGCCGGCACGTCCGGCAACGCCGGCGGCGAGAGCTGACGCTCCGACTGACCGACGCCGGTGGCCCGGTCCCCATGTGGGGGCCGGGCCACTGCGCGTCCCGGCGTCGTCGACCGTACCGATCGGCCGCGCGCCTCTCCCAACGTGCCGCGCCTTGCGGCACGCACTGCGCGGGCCCACGCCGTCCGTGCCCCGAAGCACAGGCCGTGTTCCGTCAGGCAGCCCGTGCGAGGGCGTCGAGGACTCGCCGGCGCACGCGCTCCGGGTCGTCGAGGTCCGACCAGATCAGCCGGACCACCGTCCAGCCCTCGCGCCGCAGCGCGTCCTCGCGCTGCTTCTCCTCGAACAGGGTCTCGCGGCGGCCGTCGGCGTACTTCACGGCGCCGTCGAACTCGACGAGCACGCGCGACCCGATGATCCGGAAGTCGGCCCGGTAGCGGCGGCCGTCCGCGACGACCTCGACCTGCGGCTCCAGCTCGAACCCGAGTGCCCGCAGCACGTAGGCCGTCCGGCTCTCACCGGGTGACTCGTGCCGCCCGTCCGCCTGCGGCAGGGCCGCGCGCACGGGCGCGACACCCGTGTGGTGGCGCAGGTCGGCGACCGCACCGGCCAGCGCGTCGGGCGTCACCAGGGCGGCGCGCAGGGCGGCGTCGGCCGGGACGAGCGCGCCGAGGGGGCCGCTGAGCAGTCCCGCCTGGACGATCGCGTGCGCGAGCGGCATCGCGACGGGCCGGTTGCCGTCCCGCCCGGGTGAGCCGAGCCGCACCTCGCCCACGGCCCGATGGACCACCAGCCCCGGCCTGCGCACGCTGACGCTGCGTCCCGCCCCCGCAGCATCGCCTCGGCGTCCGCCGACGGCTGACGTGAGGTGCACCGTGCGCAGATCGGCGCCGAACGTCGGCAGGCGTCGACAGAGGAGCAACGAGTGGTGGCTGATGACCGCGCGCGAGCGGAACTGCCGTCCCAGCGCGAGCGCCGTGAGGCGATGCACCTCCTCGGCCGTCGGCGAGGCCTCGGCGACGAGGGCGTACCAGCCACGCGTGAGTCGGATGACCTCACCTCGACGGCACAGGCGGGTCAGTGCATGCCGGTCGACACCGATGCGGCCGGCGTCGCCGGTGGAGAAGATGCCGTCCCGGGCCACGAGTCGCAGATCCATGCCACGACCGTGGGCCCGGTGCCGGACGGTGACCACCGCGGGGTCCGCCGCTGTGGATCGGGTGTGGACCGGCGCAGGGGGTGTGGACGGCGGGCCGAGCCCGGGTTGGTGTCAGCAGCCGGCCCGCGTGCGACGGGCTGCGTTTCGGGGCAGGTCGCGTCGGTTGCCCAGCAGTGCCTGCCCCGAAGCACAGCGGATGCGACGCAGGCCCAGCCCGCGCCGGCCCGCAAGCGGCATCGCGATTGGATAGGTATGCGCGCCTGTGCATATACTTGCACGCGTGTCCAAGGTACTGACCTCCCTCCCTGTCGGTGAACGCGTCGGCATCGCCTTCTCCGGTGGCCTCGACACCTCGGTGGCCGTCGCGTGGATGCGTGAGAAGGGCGCGGTGCCCTGCACGTACACGGCCGACCTCGGCCAGTACGACGAGCCGGACATCGGGTCGGTCCCGGGCCGCGCCGGCCAGTACGGGGCCGAGATCAGCCGCCTCGTCGACTGCCGCCAGGCGCTCGTCGAGGAGGGGCTGTCGGCCATCGCCTGCGGCGCCTTCCACATCCGCAGCGGTGGCAGGACGTACTTCAACACGACGCCGCTCGGACGCGTCGTCACCGGCACGCTCCTCGTGCGGGCGATGCACGAGGACGGCGTCTCGATCTGGGGCGACGGCTCGACCTTCAAGGGCAACGACATCGAGCGGTTCTACCGCTACGGCCTGATGGCCAACCCGCAGCTGCGCATCTACAAGCCGTGGCTCGACGCCGACTTCGTCACCGAGCTCGGCGGCCGGCACGAGATGTCCCAATGGCTGACGGCCCGAGACCTGCCCTACCGCGCGTCCGCGGAGAAGGCGTACTCGACCGATGCCAACATCTGGGGCGCCACCCACGAGGCCAAGACCCTCGAGTTCCTCGACGAGTCGATGGAGGTCGTCGAGCCGATCATGGGCGTCCGGTTCTGGGACCCCGCGGTCGCCATCGAGCCCGAGGACGTCACGATCCGCTGGGAGCGCGGCCGCCCGGTGGCGGTCAACGGGGTCACCTACGACGACCCCGTCGCGCTCGTCATGGAGGCCAACGCGATCGGTGGCCGCCACGGACTCGGCATGAGCGACCAGATCGAGAACCGCATCATCGAGGCGAAGTCGCGCGGCATCTACGAGGCGCCGGCCATGGCGCTGCTCCACCTCACGTACGAGCGGCTCCTCAACGCGATCCACAACGAGGACACCATCGCCAGCTACCACGCCGAGGGCCGACGCCTCGGTCGCCTGCTCTACGAAGGCCGCTGGCTCGACCCGCAGTCGCTCATGCTGCGCGAGTCGCTCCAGCGCTGGGTCGCCAGCGCCGTGACCGGCGAGGTGACCGTGCGCCTGCGCCGCGGCGACGACTGGTCCGTCGTGAACACGACCGGTCCGGCATTCAGCTACCACCCCGAGAAGCTGTCGATGGAACGCACCGAGGACGCCGCGTTCGGGCCCGTCGACCGCATCGGCCAGCTGACGATGCGCAACCTCGACATCGCCGACTCGCGCGCCAAGCTCGAGCTCTACGCGTCGCAGGGCCTGCTCGGCTCCGATGCCACCGACCTCGTCGGCGAGCTCGCGCCGGGTGGAGCGCAGGCCATCGCCGCCAACCCGGCGGCGGCCGATGTCGACGAGCTGGACGAGGCGCTCGACCGCGCGGCGATGGAGTTCGGCACCGACTGAGTAGGGTCCTCGGTCATGGAGCCGACCGACGCGATGACCGACCGCGACACCGTCGACGCGCAGTACGCCGGCACGGACAACCTGCGCACCCGCCGTGCCGTGTGGGGGCCAGGCCCCGAGGGCGTCTCCCCCGTCGACGTCCTGCTCAGCTCGGTCGTCGCCGCCCGGCCCACGAAGGTCATCGAGATCGGTTGCGGCACAGGTCAGTTCGCCCGCTCGGTGCTCGACGCACTGCCGGGCGTCGACTACCTGGCCACGGACATCTCGGCGGCCATGGTCGACGCCACGGCGGCGCTCGGCGTGCCCGCCCGCCGGCTGCCCGCCGCCGACCTCCCCTTCGCCGACCACACGTTCGACGCCGCTGTCGCGGCGTGGATGCTCTACCACGTGCCCGACCTCGACGGCACGCTCGCCGAGCTGCGTCGGGTCCTTCGCGACGGTGGCCGGCTCAGCGTGGCGACGAACGGCGAGGAGCATCTCGCCGACCTCCTCCGCGAGGCGGGTGGTGAACCGCTCGTCACCCAGCTCACCGCCGAGAACGCCGAGGAGACGCTCTCGCGCCACTTCCGGCACGTGTCGCGACGCGACGTCGAGACGCGGGCGACCTTCGCGGACCACGCTGCCGCGAGGGCGTACCTGTCCACCTTCGACCCCGACCTGGCGGCCTCGCTGCCACAGTTCGAGGGACCGCGCTCCTACGCCGGGCGCTCCTGCATCCTCACCGCGCACTGATCCCGCGCCCGGGCGTTTGTGAGCGCCGCACAAAGCGCCGGTCCGACGCGTCCTAGGCTGACGCCGTGACCGAGCGACCCGGGCAGCCGAGCGACGCGACGACGCGTACCGTCGAGCGCAGCGCCGGCGAGCTCGCGACCCTCGCGGCGCGCCGGATGGAGGAGAACCTCGGCTGGTACCGACGCCTGTCGGCGCAGGAGCGCTCGCAGGTGGGCCTCGTGGCCCAGGCCGGCATCTCGCAGTTCATCGCCTGGTTCCGGTCCGAGGGGCACGCGCCGTCGGCGATCTCGATCTTCGCCAACGCGCCGCAGGAGCTGACGCGGTCGGTCAGCCTGCGCCAGACCCTCGACCTCGTGCGCACCGTCGTCGACGTCGTCGAGTCGCACGTCGGGACGCTCGCCGGCCCCGGCGACGAGCAGCTGCTGCGCGAGTCGGTCCTGCGCTTCTCGCGCGACATCGCCTTCGCCGCCGCCGAGGTCTACGCCGGCGCGGCCGAGGCCCGCGGCGCGTGGGACGCCCGGCTCGAGGCGCTCGTCGTCGACGCCGTCCTGCGTGGGGAGGCCGACGACTCGATGCAGTCGCGGGCCACGGCCCTCGGGTGGGGCGAGGTGTCGCACGTGACGTTCGTCGCCGGCACGACGCCGGAGGGCCGAGGGGGCACGGTGCCCGCGGTCGACGACCTGCGCCGCGCGGTGCGCAAGGAGGGCGTCGAGGCCCTCGTGCTCGTCCAGCGGACCCGGCTCATCGCCGTCGTGGGCGGCACCCGCGAGCCGCTCTCGGTCGTCGGGGCGGTGGCCGACCGGTTCGGTCCCGGGCCGGTCGTCGTCGGCCCGACCGTGCCGCACCTGTTCGCGGCCGGGCGCTCGGCACGCGCCGCCCTGAGCGGGCTGTCGGCCGCCGCGGCCTGGCCCGACGCCCCTCGCGTCGTGGAGTCCGACGCCCTCCTGCCCGAGCGGGCCCTCGCCGGCGACCAGAGCGCTCGCCGCATCCTCGTCGAGCGGATCCACCGACCGCTGCGCGGCGCCCAGCAGGCCCCGCTGCTCGCGACGGCAACGGCCTACCTGGACAACGGCGGGAGCCTCGAGGCCACGGCCCGAACGCTCTTCGTGCACCCGAACACGGTCCGCTACCGCCTAGGACGCATCGGGGACGCCACGGGGTACGACCTGACGACGCCGCGCGAGGCCTGGGCGGTGCGGATCGCCCTGGCCCTCGGACGGCTCGCCTGACAGGAGCGTGCGAGCCCGCCACCGCGACGCTCGGCGGGCGGCAGGCGCGAGCACGCCGGGCGCCCGTGTCTCCTTGGAGGTATCCTCCAAACATTCGCGGCCGAGTTGGTGACATTCGGTGGCGGGGTCCTGACCGGTAACCGGGAAGTGTTGGACACGTGCTAGCGATCGTCTGCCCAGGACAGGGCTCACAGACCCCCGGCTTCCTCTCCCCCTGGCTCGAGCTGCCGGGCCAGCGCGAGCTGCTCACGGCGCTCGGCGAGGCGGCGGGCACCGACCTCGTCGCCCACGGCACCGCGTCGGACGCCGACACGATCAAGGACACCGCGGTCGCCCAGCCCCTCATCGTCGGAGCCGGCCTCACGACCCTCGCCGCACTGCTCGAGGGCACGACGCTGCCGACCGCGACCGTCGTCGCCGGGCACTCGGTCGGCGAGTTCACCGCTGCCGCCGCCGCGGGCGTGCTCGCCCCGACCGAGGCGATGTCGCTCGTCGACGTCCGCGGCCGCGCCATGGCCGAGGCCAGCGCGGTCACGCCGACCGGGATGGCCGCCGTCCTCGGTGGCGATCCGGACGAGGTGCTCACCGTCCTCGAGCGCCACGGCCTGACCCCCGCGAACATGAACGGCGCCGGGCAGGTCGTGGCTGCCGGCACCCTCGAGCAGGTCGCGGCGCTGCGGGACGACCCGCCCGCCAAGGCCCGCGTCATCCCCCTGCAGGTCGCCGGCGCCTTCCACACCCGGCACATGGCGCCGGCCGTCGACGCCCTCGCCGCCCGCGCCGCCGAGGTGACCCCGGCCGACCCGTCCGTGACGCTCCTGTCGAACGCCGACGGCGCCGCCGTCGGCTCCGGCGCCGACGCGCTCGCTCGCCTCGTCGACCAGGTCAGCAACCCGGTCCGCTGGGACCTCTGCATGGAGACGCTGCTGTCCCTCGGCGTCACCGGCCTTCTCGAGCTCGCCCCCGCGGGGACGCTCGTCGGCCTCGCCAAGCGCGCGATGCGCGGCGTCGAGACCCTCGCCCTCAAGACGCCCGACGACCTCGAGCCGGCGCGCCGGATGATCTCCGAGCACGGCGCCGGCTCCGGCACCGCGGACGCCTCCGCCCACGAGGCCGCGTCCGTCACGCCGACCGCCGACGCCGGCTCCTCCGCGTCCTGACCCCTCGTCCCCCGACCACAGAGAAGGCACCGTGACCACCGCACCCGGCACCGCACCACAGCCCAAGGGGACCGGCACCCTCGTCGACGCCGGGGGCGCCCGCCACTCCCGGATCCTCGGCGTCGGCGCCTACCGCCCGGCCCGCGTCGTCATGAACGCCGAGATCGTCGACAAGATCGACTCGAGCGACGAGTGGATCCGTGAGCGCTCCGGCATCGTCAGCCGGCACTGGGCGGCCGAGGACGAGTCGGTCATCGACATGGCCGAGCACGCCGCGCGCCAGGCCCTCGAGCACGCCGGCGTGTCCGCCGAGCAGATCGGGTTCGTGCTCATGGCCACCGTGACGCACCCGTACCAGACTCCGGCCGCCGCGCCCGAGCTCGCGTCGCGGCTCGGCTCCACCGCTCCGGCCATGGACATCTCGGCCGCGTGCGCCGGCTACTGCTACGGCGTCGCCGTGGGCAGCGACATGGTCAAGGGCGGCTCGGCCGACTACGTCCTCGTCGTCGGCGTCGAGAAGCTGACCGACTTCACCGACCCGTACGACCGCGGCACGGCGTTCATCTTCGGCGACGGCGCCGGCGCCTGCGTCATCGGCCCGAGCGAGACCCCGGGGATCGGCCCCACGGTGTGGGGCTCCGACGGCACCCAGCGCGACGCCATCACCCAGAAGCAGGCGTGGACCGACCTGCGCGAGTCGTGGCAGGACGCCCAGGCCGACAAGAACGCCTGGCCCGCCATCGGCATGGCCGGCCAGACGGTCTTCCGGTGGGCGGTCTGGGGCATGGCGCCCGTGGCACAGCAGGCCATCGACCGCGCCGGCATCAAGGCCGACGACCTCGACGCCTTCATCCCGCACCAGGCGAACATCCGCATCATCGACGCCATGGTCAAGCAGCTCAAGCTGCCCGCCGACATCCCGGTGGCCCGCGACATCGTCACCACGGCCAACACGTCCGCGGCCTCGATCCCGATCGCGACGACGCGCATGCTCGCCGAGCAGGAGATCCCGAGCGGCGGCCTCGCGCTGCAGATCGGCTTCGGCGCGGGCCTCGTCTACGCGGCCCAGGTCGTCGTCCTGCCCTGACCCAGCTCCCGCCGGTCCCGACGGGTCATTCGGGCCAACGGAACGACACACGGATCCCAACCACAAGGAGCAGACAGATGGCTCAGTCCGAGCAGGAGATCCTCGAGGGTCTCGCCGAGATCGTCAACGAGGAGACGGGCCTCGACACCGAGTCCGTCGAGATGGACAAGTCCTTCACCGAGGACCTCGACATCGACTCCCTCTCGATGATGACGATCGTCGTCAACGCCGAGGAGAAGTTCGGCGTGCGCATCCCGGACAGCGAGGTCAAGAACCTCAAGACGGTCCGCGACGCCGTCACGTACATCTCGAGCGCCCAGTCCTGACGCGGACGGCCGGTCGGGAGACCGACGGCCCACCCGCTCCCCGGGAGCCGCGTCGTGGCCGGGCCGACGAGCCTGTCTCTTATACACATCTGACGCTGCCGACGACGGA
>NZ_JBNDHY010000046.1:0-29843 GCF_056755315.1 Monashia sp. HAY1-2A | reverse complement strand
GCGTCAGGACCGCGACGCCGGCCCGGCCCTTGGCCGCCCCCTCGGTGTGCGCGACCGACCAGTGCGCCCAGCCCAGCTCGGCGAGGACCTTGGCGAGGTCGGCATCACTCGCGCGCACCTCCTGGAGGCACACGACGTCGGGGTCGGCGGCGAGGAGCCAGGGCACGGCGCCGCGCCTCACCGCCGCGCGAATGCCGTTGACGTTGGCGGTGACGACGCGCATGGCCCCGATTGTGCCGGAACCGGCCGACACCGGCCGAGGCGGGCCACGACGCGGACCGACGGCACCGGCCCCGCCGGCGCGGGCCCCCGACGGCACGGGCCCCGCCCGCGCGGGCCGCGCCGGCGCGGATGTGCGGGAACGGGTCCGGCGCGGTCGCGTCGCTGCCTACACTCGCGTCGTGCCGACCGATGCCCTTGCCGTCGCGCCCGTCGCTCTCGCCCTCGTCCTCGTCGTCAGCGCGGTCGGCAAGCTGCGCAGCCCCGGTCGGTCGGCCGGGGCCTTCCGCGACCTGAGGGTGCCCGCACCCCTCGCACACCGGGTCGTCGTCGAGGGCCTTCCGTGGGCCGAGCTCGCGCTCGCCGGCCTGCTCGTCTGCGGGGGCGGCGGGTGGGGCGTGGCCGCGGCGTTCGCGGCCGTCCTGCTCTTCGCGGCCTACCTCCTGCTCGTCGTGCGGGCGCTCGGGTTCGACGTGCCCGTCGACTGCGCGTGCTTCGGGGAGCTCTCCCCCGGGCGCATCACCCCCCGAACGGTCGCGCGCAACGCGTGGCTGCTCGTCCTGGCCGTCGTCTCGCTCGCGCTCGCCGCGCGCGGGGCCTCGGTCGTCGGCGGGGTCGCCGACGGCACGGCGCCCTGGTGGTGGCTGCTCGCGGCCGCCGCGGCCGGGGTCACCTCGTGGCTCGTCGGCGGCGGCTCCGGGACCGGCGAGGCCGGGCCCGCGCATCGGACCGGTGGCGGTGAGGACCGCGAGGACCTCGACGAGTACGTCCGCACGCCGACGCCCGCCGTGACGGTCGTGCTCGCCGACGGCACCGAGACCGACCTGCGGGCCCTCAGCGCCGCACGGCCCCAGCTGCTCCTGTTCGTCTCGCAGGTCTGCGGCAGCTGCGGTCCCGTCATCGAGGCCGCGCCGCGGTGGCGCGAGCAGCTGGCCCCGGTCGAGGTCCGGCTCGTCCTCGTGTCCGCCCCGGGCGACTCGCCGCTGACGAGCACGGCCGAGCCGATGACGGTGCACGACCCCGCGAACCGGGTGTCGGTCAGTCTCGGGTTCCACGCGACTCCGACGGCGGTGCTCCTCGGCGCCGACGGCCTCCTGGCCGGTGGCCCGGTCACGGGCAGCGACGCCGTGCCGACCTTCGTCGAGGACGTCCGGGCCGAGCTCGCGGCGGCCACCGACGTGAGCGTCCCGGCCGGGCCGGCGGGCGTCTGACGCCGACCGGTACGACGAGACGGAGGGGCCCGACCCCAGCGGGTCGGACCCCTCCGTGTGGGCGGGTCGGCGGAGCCGCCGCCCTCTCCGTCAGGCGCAGCTGGCGTCGAGCCCCGCAGGCACCGGAACGGCACCCTGGATGCTGCACGAGCCGCCACCCGTGGTCGCCGGCGGCGTCGACAGCGTGCCGCTGGAGATGAGGACGGGCGCCGGGTCGATCGCGGCGCAGGTGCTGCACTCGTACCGCTGGTACTGCAGGCTGAACGACGTGTTCTTGCTGCTGGCCTGGCTGTTCGTGTACACGAAGATCCGCTGGCTCGTGCCGTCGGGCGTGCAGAACGTGTTGCAGACCGTGGAGCCGGGCGGCGCGCACGTGCCGCACGTGCACGACGTGCCGGCGGCGACGTAGACCTGGTAACCGGTGACCGGCACGCCGTTGATGCGCACGTCGGTGACGACGGTGACGCCGGTGCTCGGGTTCGGCCCCGGCAGGTTGCGCGCCAGCAGCTCGAAGACGTAGCCCTTGAAGATGTCGTTGGCGTTGCCGGGCAGCTTGCAGGCCCCGCCCGTGAACGACAGCGGCCCCTCGGACGCTGCCACGGTCGGAGCAGCCGATGCGACGGCGATCGCGGGCACCGCCCAGGCGGCCCCCTTGACGACCGTGCGCCGGCTCGGTGACGTCGTGTCGACGCCCAGTTTCTCGGACATGCGGATTTCCCCCCACTCGATGTGTCTTCCCCCCGGAGAACGGCTCGACTCTAGCGACAAAACGGTCGCTGACCTGCGGTTTCGGACAGAAGTGGGGCACGGCGGCGCCCGGGTCCGATTCACGTTTCGGGACGAACCAGGCCACTTCCGGACATGTCGTCGAGGGCCTGTCGGGTGGCCTCCACCGGGTCCTGGCCGGACGGGGCGCCGAACAGGTCGACGAGGTGTGCGGCGACGTCGCGCACGGTCAGGGGGCCGGCGGCGAGCAGCTCGAGGACGACGCGACCGAGCTCGGAGACCCGCACGACGTGGTGACCGGTGTCGCCGCCGACGAGGACGACGGTGCCCTCCTCGGTCGACAGGAGGTCGACGATTGGTCCGACGCCGACCGCTGCGTCGGATCGCAGCCCGCTGCCCGGACCGATCATCGCGTCCTCCCCAGCACCTCGGCGACGACGGGTTCGAGGTCGCACGCCTCGGCGTAGCGCACGACACGCAGCCCACCGGCGGCCTCGACGGCGTCGGCGAGCCGGCGAAGGGGCCGGCCGAGGCGCGCCAGCGACGACGTCTCGGGCGCCAGGGTCACGAGCGCGTCGAGGAGAGGCACGTCCTCGACCTCGATGCCGGCGCCCGCGGGTCGGTCGCGGCGCAACGCGACGATCCCGGCGAGCCAGGGCGTCACGGCCGGTGGGACCAGGCCGAGGTCGCCGGGGGCCCGCTCGTCCTTGAGCGCCGAGCTCGCCGAGCGCCGGACGGACAGTGGCTTCGAGTAGGGCTCGATGGTCAGGTCCGGTCGCACCGCGACGGTCTCGTCGGTGATGTAGCCGCGGCCGGGGCCGAGCGTGCGGGTGGCCGTGGTCTTGCCGGTGCCGCCCGGAGCGACGTACACGAGCGCGGCCCCGGTGAGCGGGTCGCACAGCGCGCCGGCGTGGAACATCAGCGACCGGCCCGCGGCTGCGCCGATGGCGGCCCGGGTGACGCGCTGGGTGAGGTCCTGCAGCGAGGAGGCGACGGCGTCGGCCGTGGAGGCCGGCGCGGGGTGGTCGACGTCGGCGTCGTGCGGTCCGTCGGTGTCGTCGAGGCACAGGTGCCAGACGCGGCGGGCGGCGTCGGCCAGCGCCGGGTCGAGGGTCACCGCGACCCGCCGGCCGAGGGCGCGGACGACGAACGAGTCGGCGTTCACGACGCACCACCGAGCCGGGCGAGGACCAGCCGCATCCGCTCCACGCGGTCGCTCCAGTCGAGCCTCGCGACGATCTCGTCCCGTTCCGGGGAGTCGGTGGACGCCGCCCGCGACGGCCCGCCGGAGTCCGGGACCGCGGCGAGCTCGCCGCTGCCGGCGAGGACCTCGGCGACGGCGAGGATGAAGGCCGCGCCGTCGGCGGAGCGCACGAGAGGGTCCTCGCTGTCGCGGAACCCGGCCACCGGCGTCGAGACGACGGGGCGCCCGGCGGCCGCGTACTCGTAGAGCTTGATGGGGTCGAGGCTGTCGGTGAACGGCGTCACCACGTGCGGCACGACGAGCACGTCGGCGTGCTGGAGGTAGGCGGGCACGTCGGCGCTGGGGCGTGCCCCGAGGACGATGGCCCCGGCGACGCGCAGCCGCTCGGTGTCGCGGTGCTCCAGCGCGTCCGGCCCGACGAGCGCGAGCCGGCCCGGCCCTCCGGCCAGCCCCTCGAGGGCGGTGCAGAGGTCGATGCAGAGGTCGACGTCGAGACGGTCGGCGTGCAGCGTGCCCGCGTAGAGGGCGACGCGGGCGGGAGGCAGGTCGCCCGGTCGCTCGTGACTCGCGCGGTACGCGGCGGTGTCGACGCCGTTGGGCACGAGCGTCACCGCGCGGTCCGCGCCCTTGCTCGCGGCGAGCTCCGGGGAGCACACGACGACCTCGGCGCAGCGCTCGAGCAGCACGTGCTCCTGCGCGCGCACCCGGTCCAGCTGGGCCGCGGGGCGGTCGGCGAGGGTCCAGTCGTCGGTGACGTCGTAGAGGGCGGGCCAGTGCGTCGCGGCGACGAGGAGCGCACCGGTCGGGTCGTTGACCCAGAGGTTCGGCGCCGTCATGCCGAGGGTGCGCGAGGCCCGGATGACCTGGCGCGCCCAGCGGTCGTCGACGCCGGCGTCCAGCCGTCGCGGCAGCCACTTCGTCGGCTCGAACAGCCACAGCGCGTCGGGACCGACGCCGGGCAGCCGCGGACCGCGCCGCAGCCCCCGGCCCCGGCGCGGCCGGGCGGCGCCGAGCGCGGCGTGCAACGGGTCGGTGGCCGGCTCGACGAACAGGACCCGCAGACCCGGGTCGGCGCGCAGCAGCCCGGCGACGAGGTGCTGGTTGCGACGCCACACCGCGTCCCAGGCCTCGAGGGAGGCGACGACGAGGTCCATGTCAGCGCACCTCCTCGTAGAGCCGGTCCGTGAGCTCGGCCTGGCGTTGCGGCGTGAACCGGGAGCGCTGCGCCTCCTGGAGGGCGGCTCCGTAGCGGTCGCGGCCGTCGGGGTCCTCGGCGAGGCCGCGCAGGAGGGCGGCGGCGGTGTCGGCGTCACCGGGTGGGTGCAGCGCGGCGCCCACGACCGAGCCGGACGTCTCGAGGTGGCCACCACCGGCGACGGCGACGACCGGCAGAGCGGCGGCCATCGCCTCGAGGACGGTGAGTCCCAGACCCTCGACCCGGCAGGGGGCGAGCAGCACCGAGGCCCGCAGCATGAGCCGGCCGACGTCGGCGCGGTGGCCGAGGAAGGTCGTCGCGGCACCGAGGCCGAGACGGTCGACGAGCGCCGCGAGCGCCGCCCGCTCGGCGCCGTCCCCGGCGAGGTGCAGCCGCCACCCGCGCGCGGCGAGGCCGGATGCCGCGAAGGCCCGGACCGCGAGGCCGGTCTCCTTCTCGTGCTCGAAACGCTGGGCCACCAGGACGACCGGTTCGCGCTCGGCGGCGGTCGGCGAGACCTCCACCACGTCGACGCCGGGGTGGATGACGCGGCTCGGGCGACCGATGCTGCGAGCCACGTGCTCGCTGATGGCGACCCGGGCGCAGACCCGGCGGGCGGCGAGGCCGGCGGCGAGCGCCGAGAGGGGGTTGCTGCCCGGCGGCCGGGCGAAGTGCTGCGTGGCGACGAGCGGCACCGGACGGCCCGCGAGGGCCCCCGCGGCCGCGACCTCGGCGGCGGTCATGTGGGCGTGGACGACGTCGGCACCCCGGGCGGCCAGCCGCGTCCGCCGGGCGACGTCGGCGACCGTGCGGGCCGGCTCGTGGCGCACGTGCGGACCGGCCGCGGCCACGGTGCGGGCCGGGTCCCCGCCGACGACGAGCACCTCGTCGCCGCGGTCGGCCTGGGCCCGCGCGAGCCGGGCGACGTGGCTCTCGACCCCGGCGAAGGCGTCCGAGCGGACGACGTGCAGCACCCTCATGCCCCACCTCCGGGCGCGACGGAGCCGGCGACCGTCGGACGCGGGTCGAGGGAGGTCAGCAGGTCGAGGTATCGGCGCGCGACGAGCTCCCACGAGTGTTCCTCGGCGGTGGCGCGAGCGGCGCCCCGGACGGCCTCGGTGTCGAGGGCGAGGACGCGCTCGACCGCGGCGGCCAGGGCCGTGGGCAGGCGACCGGGGGCCGCGTCGACGACGGCGCCGTTGACGCCCTCGACGACGAGGTCGGGGACGCAGCCGGTCGGGGTGGCGACGACGGGCACGCCGCACGCGAGGGCCTCGAGGACGACGAGCCCGTAGGACTCGTAGGCGCTCGGGCTGGCCAGCACGTCGGCCGCGTGCAGCCACGGGCGCGGGTCGGGGTGCGGGCCGACGAGGTGGACGCGGCCGTCGACCCCGACGCGTCGGGCCTGCTCGCGGGCCGCGGCGACGAGGTCGGGCGTCCCGCCGACGACGACGAGGTGGGTCCGGGGGCTGGTGGCGGCGAGCGCCTCCGTCAGCGCGGGCAGCCCCTTGCGGCCGAACTCGTTGCCGATGAAGAGGACGACGCGGTCCGCCGGCCCGAGGCCGAGGGCCTCCCGCGGGGCCGAGCGCTCGGTCGGCGTCGGCGGGCGGAAACGGTCGACGTCGACGCCGTTGCCGATGACGACCGTCGGCGGACGCAGCCGGGGGTAGGTGTCGCGGAGCAGCCGCTCCTCGGCGGTGACGAGGTTGACGACGACCCGGTGCGCGCGGGATCGGGTGTACCGGTAGCGGTCGCGGACCGTCGTGAACAGGTGGACCGGGTTGCGCAGCAGTCGCAGTCGGCCGTGGCCCCGCGCGGCCATCGCCACCTGGACGATGCCGTGGTTGACGTAGACGTCACCGGCGAGGGCGTCGTTGTGGCACACCGACAGCAGGTCGGGGTGGGCGCGCAGGTACCGCCGGGCCCGGGCGGTGCCGACGGTGGAGAACCACAGCACCCGGGCCAGCAGGGCGAGGCGTCCGCGGAGGCCGCCCCCGGGACGGGGCAGCCACCCGCCGCCGCACTCGGCGAGGGTGAACCGCCGCACGTCGACCCCGGCGCGCCGCCACTCCTGCTCGAGGTGGTGGGCGACGGCACCGACGCCGGTCCCCGGTGCGATCTCCGGGGTGATCTGGACGACGGCGGTCACGGGGCACCCACGCGTGGCGCCCACGCCACCCCCGTGACGCGGCGTCCGACGTCCTGTGCCGCCGTCGAGCCGGCGGCCGGCGTGGCAGCCCGTGCGGCACGGCGGGCCTCGGCGTACCACTGCGCGCCGATGCCGATGCCGAGCACGACGAACGGCACCGACGCCTGCACCGCCGACCAGAACAGGTCGAACTGGGCCTGGCTGAACCGGTTGACGAGGACCGCGAGGGCGACGGAGCCGTAGCGGGGGTCCAGCCTCCACGCGACGCGGAGCGCGACGGCGAGCAGGACGAGGAACAGGACCAGCCCGACGACCCCGGCGGAGGTGAGCACCTCGATCTCGGCGTTGGGCGGCTGGAACGAGACGGCGAACCGGTCGGTGTACCACCAGCGCAGGCCGACGCCGAACCACGGGTCGGTGCCCCAGACGTCCAGGCTGTCCTGGAACCACGTGAGCCGCTGGAAGACCGAGTTGAACTGGTTGCCCGAGCTGAGCTGGTCCTGCACGAGGTTGGTGACGAAGAGGACCGCCGGCGCGAGGAGCAGGAGGACGAGCTTGCTGCGGCGGCGTTCGGACCGGCCGCGCAGCACGAGGACGAAGACGGCCGCGACGAAGCCGATGAGCGCCTGGCGCGACTGGGTCAGGAACATCGCCGCGACCATGACGGCGAGCAGCAGCCACCCGAGCCGGCGCCCGATGCCGGCCCACGCGGGACGGGCGTAGAGGATGGTGGCGCCGAACGAGCAGACGGTGCCCACGAAGTTCTTGTGCATCGGGTAGGGGATGGTGATGTAGACCGGCGAGAGGTCGCCCCGGAGCACCTGCAGGCCCCCCTCGACGACGGTGACCAGGGCGAGCAGCGCGACGGTCCCGATGACGAGGCGCAGGCCGGTGCGCGCGTGCCCGTTGGCCCCGACCGCCCAGCCGACGAGGACGCTGCCGGAGACCGTCATCCAGGCGTGCGCCCACTCGACGGCGTTGGCCGAGTACGGGTTGTCGACGACGGTGACGAGGGTCGCGAACTGGTAGGCGGCCGAGGCCCAGAGCACGGCGCGCAGGCCCGGTGCGAAGGGGCGGCGGGCCAGCAGGAGGGCCGGCAGGCTCGCGCCGGCGAGGGCGAAGTCCGACAGCGACAGGTCGACGCCCTGGCTGCCGACGCGGAGCACCGCGAAGAGCACGGGCAGGACGGCGAGCGGGATCAGCCCGGGCTGGACCGCCGTGACGCCGGCTGCGAGGACGGCCACGCCGATGACGACCGCGGCCTCCGGCGTCGTGGCGGCGAACCGCCCGACGACGAGCAGCAACGCGGCGGCGAGCACGACGAGCGCGGCGGTGCGCACCCGCGCCCGCCACCGCTCCCAGGCCTGACCGGCGTGCCGGGCGTGCCCGCGTCCGGCGACGGCGCCGCCCACCTGCGACATCTCAGGCACCTTCCGCCGCAGGGCCGCCCGCGAGGAGATCGGCGGGCCGACGCTCGGAGCGGACGGGGCCCGCGAGGTTGGCGCGCAGCCGGCGCCGCGCCGCGACCCCGCGCTCGCCGGGCAGCACGACGGCGCGCACCCCGGAGCCGAGGACCTGCCCGAGGCGGCTGACCTGCCAGCCCAGCGCCCCGTGGTGCTTGCGCAGGAACAGCTCCTGCGCGGCCTGCACGTGTCCCTCGCGGCGGTCCGGGTCGGTGCTCGTGGCCGCACCGACGTGGACGGCGCGGGCCTCGGGCACGACGGCGTGGCGCCACCCGAGACGGACCGCCCGGGCCGCCCAGTCGGTCTCCTCGCCGTAGAGGAAGAACCGGTTCTCGTCGAAGGCGCCCACGTGGTCGAGGGCCTCGCGGCGCAGCAGCAGGACCGAGCCGATGACGTACCGGTCGCGGCGCCACCGGCCGAGGCCGACGGCGTCGAGCCACGTGCCGAGCGGGGACGGGAACGGCCACGTGACGCGCGAGGCGTGGCCCCCGGCGTCGACCTGGGCCGGGCCGACGCTGGCGAGGCCGGGGTCGGCGGCGAGCGCGGCGACGAGCCGGTCGACGTCGGCGGGGGCGACCGACGCGTCGGGGTTGACGAGCAGCACGTCGGCCTCGGCCCGGACGTGGCGCAGCCCCTCGTTGACCCCGGCCGCGAACCCGCCGTTGCGGCCCGGGTCGACGTACCGGGCACCGTGCCGCTCGGCGACGGCACGGACCTCCGGTGACGACGAGTTGTCGACGACGGTGACGCCGTACCCGGCTGGCACGAACGGCTCCAGGGCACCACCGAGGAGGTCGGGCCGGCCGTAGGCGACGACGACGACCTCCACCGGGCGCTGCCCGGGGCCGGCCGCGGAGGGCGTGCGCGTCGCCGACCGGTAGAGCGCGTCGTGCGCGGCCGCGACGTGGTCCCACGACGACGCGGCGGCCCGGACCAGCCCCGCCGCGCGCAGCCGCTCGGCGGTGGCGGCGTCGCGCCCGGCCTCCACGGCGGCCTTGGCCAACCCGGCGGCGTCACCCTCGGCGACGACGAGCGCGGCGTCGCCCACGACGTCCGGCAGGGCGCCGCTGTCGCTGACGACGACCGGGGTCCCGCAGGCCATCGCCTCCAGGGCGACGCGTCCGAACTGCTCGACCCACGACCGCGTCGTCAGGGACGGCACGCAGAGCACGTCGACGGAGCGCAGGAAGCCGGGCAGGTCGGCCGGGTCGAGGGCGCCGAGGTGCTCGACACGCTCGGCCACCCCGAGCTCGACGGCGAGCCCCTCGAGGCGGGACCGGTCAGGGCCGTCACCGGCGACGCGCAGGCGCAGGCCGGTCTCGATTGCGAGGGCCTCCAGCAGCACGTGCACGCCCTTGGCCGGGTCGAGCCGGCCGGCATACCCGACGACGACGTCCTCGTCCCGGCTCGGTGCGCGCCGCGGTGCCGGGGTGAAGGTCGTCAGGTCGGTGCCGAGGTCGATGGTGCGGGCCCGGCCCGGGAAACCCTTGCGCTCGACGATGCGTCCGGCGGCGTCGTTGCACACGGACACGCCCGACGCGTGACGCAGGGCCCACCGCTCGAGCCATCGGAACGGCGGCGGGTAGCGCTTGTCGATGTTCTGGGCGGAGTAGAGGACGTAGGGGGCGCGCTGGCGGCGCAGCCGTCGCAGCAGCAGCACCTCGGCCGTCGCGAGCGCGAACGGCTCCTCGTGGACGTCGACGACGTCGAGCGGTCGGCCGAGCGCCCGCCAGATCGGGCGCGGGTCGTAGAGGAAGAGCGCGGGGTGGCGTCCGACGGTACCGACGCCGGTCACGGTCTCGCCCTCACGCGGCGCGAGCGGAACGACGCGTCCGCCCTCGGACCACGCGCGCGCCGACAGCAGCTCGACGTCGTGCCCGAGCCGGCGCAGCGCACGCTCGCGCTCGCGCCAGCCGTCGACGACGGCGCTGTGGGACACGCGCAGCGTCCGCATCGGCCCCCTCCTGACCGTTCCTCCCCGCACCACCGTGGTCGCGGTCGGCCCTCCCCCGGGCCACCGGTGCGGATGTCGCTGACTCGGCCCCGGGATTCGGATGATATGGGACGATGCTCGCACGTACCGTCGAGATCGGCCGGGGGGACCGTGACTTTTCGAGACTTCCTCACTGTGCTGGGGGCGCGGTGGCGGATCGTCGTCCTCTGCCTGCTGACGGTGACCGCGGCCACGGCCGTCCAGACGATGCTGACGCCTGCCGTCTACACGGCCAGCGCCAAGATCTACCTGTCGGCCACCGAGCCGGTCGACTCCCAGGACGGCAAGTCCGGCACCTACGCCGTGTCGGCCACCGACCTCGCCACCTACCTCGACGTCCTCACCTCGCCGTCGGTCACCGAGCCGCTGACCGAGCGTCTCGGCCTGGCGCCGGGCACCCCGCTCGGCCTGGCCGGCGAGGTGTCGCAGACCTCGAACATGATGACGATCAGCTCGACGGGCGGTGACCCGCGGCTCGTGGCCCGCGTCGCCAACGAGGCGGGCCCGGTGCTGGCCGAGGTCGCCAAGAAGTTCTCGCCGCTGCTCGCCTCGAACGGCCAGTCCGTCGAGTCCACGACGATCGCCCCGGCGGGGGTGCCGGCCGAGCCGATCTCGCCCAACGCCAGGCGCAACCTGCTCATCGGTGGTCTGCTCGGCCTGGCCATCGGCATCGGCCTGGCGCTGCTGACCCACACGCTCGACACGAAGGTGCGCAGCGAGGAGGACATCAAGGCGCTGTCGAGGCGCCCGATCCTCGGTGACATCCCGCTCGTCAAGGCGGCCAAGGACGCCACCGGGTTCCTCAGCCTCGAGTCCGACCCGCACGGGCGCCACGCCGAGGCCATCCGTCGGCTCCGCACGAACATCCTCTTCGTCGACGTCACCACCGGCGGCCACTCCTTCGTCGTCACCTCCTCGGTTCCCGGCGAGGGCAAGACGACGACGACCGTCAACCTCGCGCTGGCCATGGCCGACGCCGGGTCGCGGGTGCTGCTCATCGACGGTGACCTGCGCAACCCGTCGGTGGCAAGGACGCTCGGCCTCGACGGCGCGTTCGGCCTGACGACGCTGCTGCTCGGGCACGCCGAGCCCGACGACGTCATCCAGCAGTGGCGCGACACCTCACTGCACGTGCTGCCGGCCGGCGCCGTCCCGCCGAACCCGAGCGAGCTGCTCGGCTCCGAGCCGATGGAGCTGCTGTTCGGCAAGCTCGCCCACGAGTTCGACTTCATCCTCGTCGACAGCCCACCCGTCGTGCCGGTCATCGACGCCGTGCTCATCAACAAGCTGACGCGCGGCCTCATCATGGTCGTCGGCGCCGAACGGACCCGGAAGAAGGACCTCGCGAGCGCCGTCCAGTCGCTCGAGACGGTCGAGGCCCCGGTGGCCGGGTTCGTCCTCAACATGGTCTCGTCCGGGTCCTCGACCGCGCACCGGTACGGCTACTACGGCTACAACCGGGACGCCGACGCCCAGCCCACGAAGACCGGCACCGCCGTCAAGGCCGGAACCGCCGTCAAGGCTGGAACCGCCGTCAAGGCCGGAACCGCCGTCAGGGCCGGCACGGCGGCCAGGGCCGGCGCCGTCTCGCGCGCCGACCAGAAGCGGGCCCGGCACGGCTGACGCGTGCCCGTCGGGCCGGGGCGCGCCGCTCCCCCGGCCCGGCCGACGCGGCGGCGTCAGGCGAGGGGACGCAGCAGGCCGCGCGCGAGGAGGTCGGCGGTGAACGCGTCGACCTGGGCCGCCACCGCGTCGGGCTGCTGGTCCCAGCGGGTGGCCACGCGCAGGGGCCAGTCCTCGGCCGGCCCCGTCGTGGCGGCGGTCCAGATGGAGGCGGCGACGCCCTCGAGCACGTGGATCGGCCCGCCCGGCAGGGCGGCCACCCACACGGTCAGGCCGTCGGCCGACACCACGGCGCCGACGTCGTCGGCCGCGGCGAAGGCCGGACGCGAGGCCGGCGCGCCGGACGCGGGCGGCAGCGGAGGGGCGCTCACGGCGTGCCCCTGGGGGCCTTGTGGCCGTTGTGGTCCTTGCGGGACCGTCGGCGCAGCTGCTCCCCGATGCCGCGGACCGGCCGCGCGAAGAACTCGGCGACGACCTCGCGCCGGCTGACCGGCGCACCCCGCACGATGGTCAGGTGCTCGACGTTGACGAGCACCGACCGCCCGGCCACCCCCACCTTGGCGCGCAGGCCGCGGGCGGCGCGCAACCGGGCCCGCCACTCGTCGACGCGGGTCCCGCCCCGCGACGCGACCCGCCAGAGGTCGTAGGCCGGGTCGCCGGCGTGGTCGTCGAGCGTGCCGGTGATGACGGAGAACGCCAGGTGCGCACCGAGCCGGTCGACCTGCTCGAGGACGGCCGCGCGCTCGGGGCCGCTCGCGCTGGTCCACACGGCGTCGACGTCGTGGGCGGCCTTGGCGTCCTTGCCCGCCCGCGCCGCATGGAGCAGCAGCAGGCACGCCTGGGCCGGGCGCGAGGGCACCGTGCAGCTGTGCCCGCCGAGGGTCGTCGATCCGTGACCGTCCCACAACGCCTCGAACGCCGCCTCCGGCGTCGGTCCCGTGCCGGGGAAGACGCGGTGCACGTCGAGCAGACCGAAGTCCTTGTGGCGCAATGTCGCCGAGTGCTCGAACGAGGAGGCGTAGGCGAACGTGTTGATGAGGTCCCAGCCGTGGTCGCGCAGCGCGGCCAGCACCCGGGCCACGTCCCGCGGGTGCACGAGGACGTCCGCGTCGGAGTAGCCGCGGCCGGGAACGAGCGAGGGGTCCAGCGCCGCGCCCTTGACGTGGAGGACGCGGGCACCCACATGGTCGGCCACGTGCTGGACGGCCGCGTGCGCGAAGGCGATCCGCACGTGGAGCGGGACGTCGACGAGCGGCTCGGTGGCGTCGGCAGCGTCCTCGGCGGTGTCCCCCGCAGTCATAGAGCCAACCCCCATACACTGCGAGCCAACCGGACGATCGCACCCTAACAGCCGGCTCGACGCGGCGGACCCGGGTCGCGGCGATCCGCCCGGTGCGGACCGGACAGCGAAGGAGGGGTCACGTGTCGCGCCCGGCCGCGGTCCGAACCCGAGTCCGCTGGCTGCTCATCGGCCTCGCTGCCGCGGTCGGGTTCGTCCTGGCCGCACTGGTGTTCCTCCGGACCGGTCCGGGCGACACCGTGGACCGCTGGGCCTCATCCGCCGTGCTCGACGGGCTGCCGGACGCGGCGCGCCGCGGCCTCGACGCGCTGGCGCGGCCCTGGCTGCTCGTGGCGCTCGCCCCCCTCGATGCCGGGCTGATGCTCCTGACCCTCGCGCGACGGGGATGGCGCCGGGCGGCTCTCGCCGTGCTCGTCGCCGGCGCCTCGGCGCTGGTGTCGGCGGGCGTCGACGTTCCGGCGACGCTCCACCTGCCGGGCGAGGGCTATCCCTCCGACCACGCGACGGTCGGGTTGGCCCTGCTCGTGGCGCTCGGTGTCCTCTGGCCCCGGCCGCTGGGTCGCCGCGGCCTCGGTGTCCTCGCCGGGCTGTCGCTCGTCGTCGGGACCGGCAACGTCAGCTGGTACGCCCACCGTCCGGTCGACGTGCTCGGGAGCGCGCTGCTCGTCGCCGCGGCCACCGGTGTCGCCGTCGGGCTGCTGGGTGGCGACGCGACGAACATCGGCGTCAGAGCCCGACCGAGCGCCAGACGCGAGCGTGCCCGAGGGCGGCGGCCTCCCACGTGAACCGGCGAGCGCGGGCGCGTCCGCGCGCCACGAGCGCGGCCCGGTCCGCTCCGGCGGCGAGCGCATCGAGGACCCCGGCCGACAGGCCCGGGCCGGTCGGCTCGACGAGCAGTCCCGCGTCGCCGACGACCTCGGGCAGGGACGACCGGTTCGAGGCGACGACCGGGACACCCGCCGCCATGGCCTCGAGCGCAGGCAGCCCGAACCCCTCGACGAGCGAGGGCACGACGACGACCTCGGCCGCGGCGTAGAGACCGGGCACGTCATCGCCGGGCAGCCGTCCGGTGAGGACGACACCGGGCAGGTCGGCGAACAGCCGGGTGCGGCGCGGGTGGGGCGGGCCGGCCAGGACGAGCGTGAGGTCGGGCCGGGCCCGGTGGATGACGGGCCACGCCTCGGCGAGGGCCGTCAGGTTCTTGCGCTCGGACGCCCCGCCGGCCGTCAGCACGAACGGGCCGGTGACGCCGAGCGACTCGAGGCGGCGCACCGGCAACGGGGTCGCCTCGAAGAAGACCGGGTCCACGCCGTTCGGGACGACGTGCGGGTCGCGCACGCCGAGCGCCTCGACGGCCTCGGACGCCGTGTACTCGGACACGCACACGACGGCGGCCGCCCGGCGCAGCTCCTCGGCCGCGGCCCGCACCGGCGCCGACTCGTCGGGGAACCGCCAGGCGACGACGTCGTGCAGCGTGACGACCTCGAGGGGCGCCGGCGGCAGCTCGAGGCTCATCCGGTGCACGAGCCCGGCGCCGTGGTGCAGGAGCCGGCCGACCGCGGCGCGGGGGGCCGCCGGCGCCTGGGACAACCAGCCCATCGGCAGCCGGACCGTGCCGGGGAGGGGCGAACGCAGCGAACGAGCGACGGTACGTCGCACCTCCCACGTCTCCCCCGGTCCCGACAGCACCTCGAGCGCCCCGGCCGCGCGCGAGGCCACGTGCCCCTCATAGGCCTGCGCGCCCATGGGCACGGCGGTCGCCGTCGTCGCGATGGTGAGACGGGGCACGCGTCCTCCTCTGGTGTCCGCAGGCGTCCGGTGTGTCGGTCCCCGTCACGTCCGTCCGGCTCGTCCGGTTCTGCCGTGTCGGGTCGTGCCCGCATCGTAGGGTGAGTCCCGCCGCCCGGACCGGGACCCGGGCCGCTCGACCCCCGAGGAGGCGGCGTGACCGGTGGCCGACCGACACGCGTCGCCCTCGTGGCGTCGTCGTACGACCCGCACGTGGGCGGCGTCGAGTCGCACGTCCGGCACGTGGCGCGAGAGCTGCGGCGCCAGGGCACGCAGGTGCAGGTGTGGACCGTCGACCGCGGCGAGCACCTCGGCGACCGGGTCGTCGACGACGTCGTGGTCCGCGACCTGCCGACGCCGATGCCGGCGCGCCGGGTACGGGCCCTGACCGACTTCCTCCTCGCAGCCCCCGGCGCGTGGCGTCGCTGGCGCAGGGCGCACCGGGCCTTCTCCCCCGACGTCCTCCACGTGCAGTGCTTCGGCCCGAACGGGGCGTGGGCCCTCGCCCTCGCGCGTCGGACCGGCACGCCGCTCGTCGTGTCGAGCCATGGCGAGACGGTGGCCGATGACCACGACGCGTTCGGCGGGTCGGCGCTGCTGCGTCGGGCCCTGCGTCGGGCGGCCGCGGAGGCCGCGGTGACGACCGGGTGCTCGGAGGCCGTGCTCGCGGACCTGCGCACGCGCTTCGGCCTCGAGGGCGGTGTCGTCGTGCCCAACGGCGTCGACCTCGAGGCGCATCCGCCGGGCCCGGCCGGGCCGGCACCTGTCGACGGCGCGCCGGTGGTCCTCGGTGTCGGGCGCCTCGAGCACAACAAGGGCTTCGACCTGCTCCTCGAGGCGATGGGACGCCTGGCCGCCGACGGGCGCGACGCCGGGGCCCGGCTCGTCCTCGTCGGCAGCGGGTCGCAGGAGGCCGCCCTGCGGGAGCGCGCAGCATCGCTCGGCGTCGGTGACCGGCTCGAGCTGACCGGTGCGCTCGACGAGGCGGGCGTCGACGCCTGGCTGCGGCGAGCGGCGGTCGTCGTCGTGCCGAGCCGGGTCGAGGCGTTCGGGATCGTCGCGCTCGAGGCGTGGCGGGCGGGGGCGCCGCTCGTCGCCACGAGCCTCGGCGGGCCGGCCGAGTTCGTCGCCGACGGGACCGACGGCCTCCTCGTCGACCCCATCGACACCCGGGCCCTCGCCGACGCCGTCGCGACCGTGCTCGGCGACCCCGGCCGCGCCCACCGGCTCGCCTCCGCCGGGCTGGAACGCGTCGCCGCCTACGACTGGTCCACGGTCGCCGCCGCCTACGCCCGGATCCACGTGGACGTCCTCGCGGCAGCCCGGCCGGCGGGTTCCTGACCCCAGCACCCTCACCACCTGCCCCGACAACCGGAGCAGATGCAAGGAGCCACCCTCCACCCACCAGCACCCCTCACCACCTGCCCCGAAAACCGGAGCAGCAGCAAGGAGCCACCCTCCACCCACCAGCACCCTCACCACCTGCCCCGAAAACCGGGGCAGGTGGTGAGGCGAATAGGGAACACGGCCGCGGACCGGCGATGCCACGGTCAGGGGGCGGTCCACGGACCAGGGGCGGGTGCCCCGCGTGGAGGGCCCCTCAGGTCGTTCGCGTGGCGCCGCCGAGGAGGACATCGAGCAGCTTCGAGGCCGGGCGGCGGACGCGCGCGGGCAGGACCCGGTCCAGCGCGCCGCGGTCGTCGACGGTGAGCCCCGCGCCGACGAGGCGCAGCACGCCGACGCAGACCGCCGTGCCCACCACGCCGGCCGCAACCGCCCTCAGCAGCACCGGACCGGGCATCGCGGCGCCCACGAGGTAGGCGCCGACCGCCGAGAGGGATCCGACGGCCAGCGGCACGGCGTCGTGGAGCACGACACGCAGGGGCAGCCGGAGCGCCCTCAGCTCGCGTCCGGCCAGGATGCCCAGGCTGGTGAGGGCGCCGCCGGCGTTCGCGACGACCGCGCCCCACACGCCGAGGGAGGGCACGAGGGCCACTGCCAGGCCGAGGTCGACGACGAGCGCCACGAGGTAGGCCACGAGGATGGGCCGCCCGGACAGCCGTGCGGTCACGAAGGCGAAGACGGGCCCACCTGCCGTCGCGACGCCGGACGTCACCGCGAGCACGAGCACGACCGGCGACGCGTCGGCGAACTGGTGTCCGTACAGCACCGGCACGAGCAGGGCCAGCGGTGCGACGGCCGCCGCGTCCACGAGGGCGACGACGGTCGCGCCGCTGCGCACGACCCGCCGGAACGCCGGCGCGACGGCGGTCTCGTCGATCTCCCGAAGACCCGAGATCGCCGGGATGAGCGGACCGACGATGGCCTGCGCCGGGGCGAAGGCGTGCACGGCCAGCCCGAACGAGAGGGCATAGATGCCGAGAGCCTCCGGCGTCGCGAGCCAGCTCATGACGAAGACCTCGCTGCGCGAGGACACGAGCCCGCTGACGACGCCGGCCAGCCCCATCGGCACGGCGAATCGCCAGAAGCCGACGGGCAGCCCGCGCGGCAGCGCCGGCCGCAGCACCGCACCGCGGTACTGCGGCGCGATCCGCAGCAGGCACAGGCCGACGGCAAGCCCCGTGACGACCAGGCGCGTGGCCCACACGGCATCGGGCGTCCGCACCGCCAGCGCCACGACGACCACCACCGCCTGCGTCAGCAGCGTCGTGACGAGCGCGATCTTCGCGCCGTCCGCGGTCTTGTTCTCGATGCCGAGGCTCGTCGCACCGCCGTCGAGCAGGGACGGCAGGACGACCCCGAACAGCAGGGCGGTGCCCATGGCCCACGGCGGGACGTCCGCCATGACGAGCACGACGACGAGCAGCACCGGCATGGCCACGACGAGGCGGAAGCCCTGCCACTGCGACAGCAGCCGGGCCACGTCGGCAGTCCGCCCGGCCGCGTGGGCCTTGGCCCCGAACTGGATGACGGCCGTGGCGAACCCCGTCGTCAGCAGCCCCGAGACGAACTCCATGATCGCCGTGAGCAGCGCGAGCCGGCCGTAGTCGGCGGAGCCGAGGACCCGGGCCACGACGAGGTTGACGAGGAATGCGACAGGGATCGCGACGAACGTGTGCACGACCGTCCACGCCGCGCCGCGCACGGCGCGCTCCTGCAGGTGGCCGGCGCTCATCGCCGACGGGTCGTCGCCGACATCGCGGCCCGCTGCGGCATCGGGCACGAGCGGCCTGGCGCCGGAACCGGTCTCGTCACCGGGCGATGAGGCCGGCATGAGCGGCAGTATGTCAGCCGGGTCGGCCGGATGCGGTCGATCCGTCCGTTTCCAGCCGTTTCGCATCGTAACCTCGCACCGTGTCCGGACGAGAGACGCCGATCCGCGAGGCTGCCCAGCACGAGGGGCAGCACGACGCGCGGCGCCCAGCCGCGCGGCGGCCCGTCCGCGTCGCCCTGCTCGACCACACGGCCGAGCTCGGTGGCGCCGAGCTGGCCCTCGTCCGGGTCATCGAGGCGCTCGAGCCGGGGCGGGTGACCCCGGTCGTCGTGCTGTTCTCGGACGGGCCGCTCGCCGAGCGAGTACGCGCCGCCGGCCACGACGTCGTCGTCGTACCGCTCGCCGAGGACGTCGCCGGCACCGACCGGCGCGCCGGCGCCTCTGCCGCGCTCGACCCCCGGCGGCTCGTCGGCGGCGTGGCGTTCCTGGGGCGCCTCGTCTCGACGCTGCGACGCCTCGACGTGGACGTCGTGCACACGACCTCCCTGAAGGCGGACCTCGCCGGTGCGCTCGCCGCTCCCCTGGTCCGTCGACCGCTCGTCTGGCACGTGCACGACCGGCTGGCCGAGGACTACCTGCCCGGGCGCACGGCCCGCCTGCTGCAGACCCTCGCCCGGAGAGTCCCGCAGGCGGTCGTCGCCAACTCCGCCGCGACCGCGGCCACGCTGCCCGGTGCCCGAGGCCTCGGGGTGGTCCACCCCGGGCTGGCCCTCGCCCAGGTGGCTCCCACGCCGCGCACCCGCCAGCCCGACGGACCACCCGTCGTCCTCATGGTCGGGCGCATCGGCCCGACGAAGGGTCAGCTGGTGCTCGTCCGAGCGGCCCGTCGCGTCGTCGACGTGCGCCCGGACGCCCGCGTCCGCATCGTCGGTGCCGCGGCCTTCGGGGCCGACGCCTACGCGGCGAACGTGCTGGAGGAGGTCCACGCGCTGGGGCTCGCGGACGCCGTCGAGCTGGTGGGCTTCACCGAGGACCCCCGGGCCGAGCTCGACCGGGCGGCGGTGGCGGTCCACGCGGCGACCGTCCCCGAGCCGTTCGGACAGGTCGTCACGGAGGCCATGGCCGCAGGCGTGCCGGTCGTCGCCACGCGCGGCGGCGGCGTCGACGAGATCGTCCGCACCGGGGCGGACGGCCTCGACACCGGCCTGCTCGTCCCACCCGGCGACGCGGACGCCCTGGCGGAGGCGGTCCTCGACGTGCTCGACCAGCCCGAGGCCGCCCTCGCGCGGGCGGCCCGCGCGCACGCCGACGTGACGACGCGCTTCCTGGCCACCGGTTCGGCGCAGGCCCTGACCCGGGTCTGGGAGCAGGCCGCCCGGGACCGACCTGCCCGCCATCCCGGCCGGGAGCCGTCATGAGCACGCCCATGCCCCGCTGCTCCGTATGCTGGCGCTGACGTGAGCGCCGCGTCGGCATGGCGAGCCGGGCGACGCGCACGCACCCCGTCGAGCACCGGGAGCCGCGAGTGACCAACCGCCCGCGCGTCGCCATCGCGCACGACTACCTCACCCAGCGCGGCGGGGCCGAGCGCGTCGTCCTCGCCCTGCACCGGGCGTTCCCGGACGCCGCGATCCACACGACGCTCTACGACCCCGACGCCACGTACCCCGAGTTCCGCGACGCGCACGTCATCACCTCACCGATCGACCGCGTCGCCCTGCTGCGCCGTGAGCACCGGGCCGCGCTGCCCGTGCTGCCGTGGGCGGTGGCCCGCCTGCCGGTCGACGCCGACGTCGTCGTCGCGTCGAGCTCCGGGTGGGCGCACGGCGTGCCGACCACCGGGCGAAAGCTCGTCTACTGCCACGCCCCGGCGCGGTGGCTCTACCAGCCCGACGCCTACCTCGGCGGGCCGGCCTCGAGGTCGCTGCGCGGGCGCGCGCTGCTCGCCCTGGGCAGCCGGCTGCGCGGCTGGGACCGCGCAGCCGCGGCGTCGGCCGACCGCTACCTCGTCAACTCGAGCGTCGTGCGGGACCGGGTCCGCGAGGCCTACGGCATCGAGGCCGAGGTCGTGGCCCCGCCCTACGGCATCGACGCCGAGGGCCCGCGCCGGCCCGTGCCCGCGCTCACCGACTGGGCGGGCGAGGGCTACCTGCTCGTCGTGTCGCGGCTGCTGCCCTACAAGAACGTCGACATCGCGGTCGACGCCGTGCGCGGCCTGCCCGAGCGCCTCGTCGTCGTCGGCTCCGGACCGCTGGAGGGACGACTGCGGGCCGAGGCGCCGGCCAACGTGCGCCTCGTCACCGGGCTCACCGACGCGCAGCTGCGCTGGACGTACGCCCACGCGTCGCGGCTGCTCGCCCCGAGCCTCGAGGACTTCGGGCTCACGCCGCTCGAGGCCGCAGCCTTCGGGGTGCCGACCCTCGCCCTGCGCGGCGGCGGCTACCTCGACACCATCGACGCGTCGGCCAACGGCGCCTTCTTCGACACCCCCACCGTGGAGGCCGTGCGTTCCGCGGTCCTCGACGCGCGGGACCGACGCTGGGACGCCGACGCCGTGCGCGCGCACGCCTCGCTCTTCTCCGAGGAGCGGTTCCACGTGCGGATGCGCGCCGAGGTGGACCGGCTGCTCGCGGTCAGCTGAGGGCGCGCAGCACGAGGACCCACGCGACGACCGGCGCGCCCACCGCGAGGATGATCGCGATGACGCGCTGCGCGGCCGCGTGCGCGTAGACCTTGGCGAGGACCGCGGCCACCACCCCGACCGCGAACACGCCGAGCGAGTACGTCGCGAACTCCGCGCTCAGCTCGACGATCTCGGGCGACCGGGTGATGTTGGCGATGGTGGCCGCCTTGCCCGCGGGTCCCCACGGCGCCGGCAGGGGCACCTGGGCCAGGAGGATGAGGGCGATCCCGAGCAGGTCGGTGGCGACGTGGTGGGGCCGCTCGACCGCGTTCTCGCGCCGGGACCGGGGCGCGGCCGGGACGTGCGGCGCCGGGCGCCTCAGGGCCCGCGGCAGCGTCCACAGCAGCCCGGGCAGACCCGTGAGCACGGCGAGGTAGGCGGCGTAGAGCTTCGGGCGGTTGTCCGAGGCGAAGCCGAAGACGGTGACGACGACCGGCGTGGCCTGCGCCAGGAGCCACACGTAGCCGGCGAAGGCGAGGACTCCGAGCAGGAGGACGGGGACCTCGGAGCGCCGACGGGTTCCGGCTCCGGGCATGGCGCCCAGTGTAGGCAGCACCCGGAAAGTCCGGATCCGTCCGCGCCCGCCACCTAGACTGACCGCGTGAGCACCCGCGAGACCGGCACCGACCTGTTCGACCCCGACCGGGTCGACGACGACGCGCTCGTGGCCGGGGGCTCGGGGTCCGCCGGGTCCCACGGCTCCGGCGGTTCGGGCGGTTCGGGCGGCTCCGGCGGTGGTCGCCGCGCCCGTCGCGGCGACGACGGTGGTCGGCGCGAGAGGCGCCGCAACCGGACGGTGCTCGTCACCGCCCTCGTGCTCCTGCTCGTACCGGTGCTCGCGGTCGGCGGCTACCTCGCCTGGCTGAACCACGTCGTCACCGACAACGTCAAGCAGGAGCTGCTCCTGCCCGACGCCGCCGGCCCGGGCGGGCTGCCGACGCTGCCCGACGGCACGGTCGTCCAGCAGCCGGCCGGCAGCGGCACCAACTACCTCATCATCGGCAACGACGCCGGCCCCGACCGCGTCGGTGCCCGCTCCGACGTCATGGTCCTCGTGCACGTGCCGGCCGACCACTCGCGCGTCACCCTCATCCACTTCCCCCGCGACCTCTACGTCTCGATCCCCGGCAGGGGCAAGAACAAGCTCAACGCCGCGTACGCCTTCGGTGGCGGGCCGCTGCTCGTGCGCACGATGCAGGACCTGCTCGGGGTCCGCATCGACCACGTCGCCATGCTCGGCTTCGAGCAGTTCAAGAGCATGACCGACGCCGTCGGCGGGGTCGACGTCGACGTCGAGGAGCCGAGCAAGGACGACGGCTACGACTTCCGGGTCGGCCGAATGCACATGGACGGCGACATGGCCCTCGCCTTCGTCCGCGAGCGCAAGCAGCTGTCCGAGGGCGACATCTCGCGCGGCCGCCGGCAGCTGGCGTTCATCAAGGCGCTCATGCTCAAGACGCTGAACAAGGACGTCCTGCTCAACCCGGTCAGGCTGGGCCAGTTCGTCGACGCGGCGACCAAGAACCTCACCGTCGACCAGAACCTCGACGTGGGCACCATGCGCTCGGAGGCCCTCGCGCTGCGCGACATCCGGGGCGGCGACATCCGGTTCATCACCGCGCCGTTCACCGGCTTCGGCACGAGCCCGGCCGGCGCGTCGATCGACATCGTCGACGAGGTCAAGATGAAGGACCTCGGCGAGGCCATCCGCAACGACGAGCTCAACGCCTACCGGGACTGACGCGCACGGCGCAGGCCTCAGACCGTCGGGGGCCGCAGCGCGTGCGCCACGACGGGCAGGAGCTCCTCGATGGCGCGTCCCATCAGCGCGTAGGCCTCGGTGCCGCGCCCGTAGGGGTCGGGGATGTCCGACTCGCCGGCGGCGCGGGCCCGGACGAACCCGCGGCGGTCGCGGGCGGCCCGGGCGACCCGGAGCACCCACGGCGTCCGGTCCTCGCCCGGCGTTCCTCCGGACCCGGCAGCGCGTGCCTCCTCCGCGACGGCCCGCAGGTCGGTGTCGGCGAGGAGGTCGGCCAGCTCACCGAGGGTGAAGGCGTGCCGCAGGACCCGGGGGTTGAGCGCGACCGCGTCGGAGCGGTGCCGTTGGGTGGCCGTGACGACGAGGTCGGCGTCGGCGAGCAGGGCGGGCGTCAGCTGTCGGGACGCGAAACCGGCCGTGTCGGCGCCGACCTGCTCGAGGAGGGCCACCGACCCCGGCTCGATGGGCGCACCGACGAGGGCCCGTGTACCGGCGCTGCTCACCTCGAGCCCGGTGCCGGCGAGCAGCTGGGCGAGGCGGCGTTCGACGTACGGTGAGCGGCAGACGTTCCCGGTGCAGACGACGAGGACGCGTCCCGCGCGCGCCGCACCGGCTGCCGCCACCGGGTGCTCCCTCCCCACGCCGGACGCCGGGTCCATGGGACTGACCGAGCTCACCGAGCTCACCGGGCCGCCTGGGCGGCGAGCTCGCGCGACCACGCGAGGCATGCCTCCCACGTCGGCAGCAGGCCGCCGCTCGCGGACTCCTCGAGGGTGGGCGCAGCAGCGTCCTTCGGCGACAGGACCGGCTCGAAACCGTCCGGCAGGTCCAGGCCCACGCGAGGGTCGAGCGGGTTGACGCCGCGCTCGGCCAGGGGGTTGAAGACCTCCGAGCAGAGGTAGACCGCCGTGCCGTCCTCGACGCACGCGAGGGCGTGCCCCAGCCCTTCGGCGAGGTAGACGGCGCGCCGGTCGACGGTGTCGAGGAGGACGGAGTCCCACTCGCCGAAGGTCGGTGACCCCACCCGCAGGTCGACGACGTAGTCGACGAAGACGCCCCCGGTGGCCGTGACGTACTTGGCCTGCGACGGCGGCACGTCGGCGAAGTGGATGCCGCGCAGCGCGCCGGCCCGCGACACGGAGATGTTCGTCTGCCGCACGGCCATCTCGTGGCCGAGCACCGCGGCGAGGTGGTCGACGCGGAAGCCCTCGGCGAAGACGCCCCGCTCGTCGGCGAGCTGGCGCGGTGTCACCTCGAAGGCACCGGCGATGCGCAGCGGTCGGATGTCCATCAGCGGGCGTCCTCCGGTCCGGGTCGGTCGGTACGGGTGCAGCGGCGGGCGAGCCGGCTCACGGGGTGCCCCTGCCCTCGTCGAGCAGCGCCTGCAGGTAGCGACCGTAGCCGCTCTTGACCTGCGCGTCGGCGTGCACCTGCAGCCCCTCGTCGTCGAGCCAGCCGTTGCGCCAGGCGATCTCCTCGACGCAGCCGATCTTCAGGCCCTGCCGGGCCTCGACGACCCGGACGAACGCGCTGGCCTCGATGAGTCCCTCGAAGGTGCCGGTGTCGAACCACGCCGTGCCGCGCGGCAGGACGCTGACCGACAGGGTGCCGCGCCGGAGGTAGATGTCGTTGACGGCCGTGATCTCGAGCTCGCCGCGGTCGCTCGGGGTGAGCCCTGCGGCGATCTCGACCACCTCGTTGTCGTAGAAGTAGAGGCCGGGCACCGCGAAGCTGCTGCGGGGCTTCTCCGGCTTCTCCTCGATCGACACGACGCGTCCGGTCTCGTCGAACTCGACGACGCCGTAGGCGGTCGGGTCGGCGACGCGGTAGGCGAAGACGTGGCCGCCGGTCAGGGTCGTGTTCTCGGACAGGCGTGTGCCGAGGCCGGGACCGAAGAAGATGTTGTCGCCGAGGACGAGGGCGACGCTGTCGCCGCCGATGAAGTCGGCCCCGAGGACGAAGGCCTGGGCCAGGCCGTCGGGACTCGGCTGCACGGTGTACGTGATGGACATGCCCCACTGCGAACCGTCACCGAGGAGCCGGACGAACTGCTCGGCGTCCCACGGCGTCGTGATGACGAGCACGTCACGGATGCCGGCCATCATGAGCGTCGAGAGCGGGTAGTAGACCATCGGCTTGTCGTACACGGGCATCAGCTGCTTGCTGATCCCTCGCGTGATCGGGTGCAGCCGGGTGCCGGTACCGCCGGCGAGCACGATCCCCTTCATGGTGAGCCAGCGTAGGGGGCGGTCACGCGGTCCGCGTCCACGCCCGCAGGTCCGAGCCCGCCCGCCACGTCGTGTCGCCGACCGCGAGCCAGCCGGCCTCCTCGACGACGGAGATCGACACGCGCCCCTGGGGCACCCCGTCGGGCGAGGCGACGCAGGCGACGCTCGTGGTCGAGCCCGAAGCCGAGCCGGTCGAGCCCGCCGAGGTGCCGGTCGAGGCGCCGGTCACGCGGGCCACCTCGATGCCGTCGCAGCCGTCGGCGACCCGCGCGACGTACGCGCGGGCCGAACCCTGCTCCTGCCGGACCGACAGCGCGAGGGCGCCCCCGACGCGCGTGAGCCGGGACCACGCGGCGCCGCCGTCCGAGGAGGTCATGACGGTGCCGTCGGCGCAGAGGGCGCGGGCGCTGCGCGCCGAGACCCGCGCGAGGTCGACGAGCGCGCCCGCTCCGCAGGGGCGGGCGGACGGGCGCTCGGGCGTCACCGCCGTGGACGTGGCTCCGCCGGGCGTGCGCGACCACGTCCCGTCGAGCGCCCGTGGCGCCTTCCACGACCGCGCGCCGTCCTCGGTGACGTACTCCTCGGCGCTGCACGACGCGTCGGCGCCGATGACGAAGGCGTTGTCGGCCGACACGGGCTGGACGCGTCCGAGGGCCCTGGCCGGCACGACGCGCGAGCCCCAGGTGCGTCCTCCGTCGGCGGTCACCTCGATGGCTGCACCGCCCGTGTCGCAGGTGCCGAGCACGGCGCGCCACGCCCGGCGGTCGTCGAGGGCGACGACGACCTGGCGCAGCGGGACCGGACGCGTCTGCGGGCTGCGGGACGGGGTCGTCGTCGACGTCACCGGGGTCGACCGCGGCGCCGGCGCGGCAGGCTCGGCACCCACCGCGTCGGGGCGGAAGGCGAGCGCGACGAGGGCGGCGTCGGCGACGAGGAGGACGAGCAGGCCCATGAGGGCCAGCCGCCCTGTCGAGGAGCGCATCCAGCGGGTCACGGCCCTCACTCTACGGACCCGCCGGGACGAACCAGAGCAAGTCGGGCACGGCGGCACTAGGATGCGGCGCAGAGCGAACGTGTCGGATGCACCCGGGGGATCGACCTACGGCTACGTCCCGGAGGCCGACCGACGGAGAGAGACGAGACTTGTGGAGCTCCAGGACTACCTGAACGTGATCCGGAAGCGGTGGATGATCATCGTCGCCGTCACGCTCGTGACCCTCGGCCTGTCGGCGGCCTACACGGCGCTGTCGCCGCGCACGTACGCGTCGTCGACGCGCTTCTTCGTGAACACGACGAGCGACGACACGACCTCCTCGCTCCAACAGGGCAACACCTTCACCCAGGCCCGGGTCAAGACCTACGCCCAGATCCTCGAGGACCCGGCCGTGCTTCAGCCTGTCAAGGAGGCTGTCGGGCTCGGCGGCACCACGGACCAGCTCGCGGCGCGAGTCACCTCCTCGATCCCTCTCGACACGAGCCTCATCGACGTCACGGTGTCCGACTCAAGCCCGCAGCGGGCGCAGCAGATCGCGGCGGCCATCGGGGACGTCTTTCCCCGATACGTCACCAGCATCGAGGCGAAGTCCGCCAAGCAGTCCCCCGTGACGCTCTCGGTCACGCGCCCTGCCACGCTCGAGACCACTCCAGTGAGCCCGAAGCCGACCCGCAACCTCGCGCTCGGCCTCGTCCTGGGCCTGCTGCTCGGCTTCGGCCTGGCGCTGCTGCGCGACGTCCTCGACAAGTCAGTCAAGTCCCAGCGCGACCTCGAGACCGTCACCGACCGCACGGTCCTCGGCGCGATCGCGTTCGACACCGACGCGTTCGAGCACCCGCTCATCGTCCAGGTCGACCCGCGCAGCCAGCGGGCGGAGGCCTTCCGGTCGCTGCGCACGAACCTGCAGTTCATCGACGTCGCGGACCCGCCGAAGTCGATCGTCGTCACGTCGTCCCTGCCGGGCGAGGGCAAGTCGACGACGACCGCGAACCTCGCCCTCAGCCTCGCCGAGACGGGCCTGTCGGTCGTCGTCATCGAGGGCGACCTGCGTCGGCCCCGCCTGCTGGACTACCTCGGCTTCGAGGGCTCGGTGGGCCTCACCGACGTCCTCGTCGGGCGCGTCGAGGTCGACGACGTGCTCCAGCCCTTCGGCCGCACGGGGCTGCGCCTGCTCGGCGCCGGCCCCATCCCGCCCAACCCGGCCGAGCTGCTCGGCTCGGCGAACATGGAGCGGCTCGTCGAGGACCTCAGCGAGCGGTTCGACTACGTCCTCATCGACGCTCCCCCGCTGCTGCCGGTCACCGACGCAGCGGTGCTGAGCACCATCGTCGACGGCGCCATCGTCGTCGTCGGAGCGGGCGTGGCCCAGCGCGAGCACGTGCGCCGCGCCCTCGAGTCGCTCGAGGCCGTCAACGGCTCGATCCTCGGCCTCATCCTCAACCGCGTCCGCGCCAAGGACGGCGGCGCCGGCTACGGCACCTACGAGTACGACTACCGGCCCGAGAGCGAGCGCCAGCGCGCCAAGGACCGCTCGGGACCGCGTCGGTTCCGCCGCCCGGTCGCCACCGACGAGGAGACGGTCGGCCTGGTGACCCCGCGCCCGACGAGCGGCGCCGCGCCGGCCCGCCAGGCCGCCGTGGGGTCGCCGCCCGCCCACGCCGTCCAGGGGCCCGAGCCGCAGGCCGGGGCCCCGCAGCAGTACCCGACGGACGCGCCGGCCCGTCCGGCCGACTCGATCTACCGCTGAGGCTCCGTCGGCTCACGGGTCATCCGTCCGGTGGGGCGACCGGGGGGCGACCGGGCGGGTCGCCGGGCCGCGCTCGCCGAGGCGGTTCGGCTGGCCCCCGCGTCAGCCGACGGTCCGCGACGATCCGACGACCGCGGCCAGCGTGATGAGCACCGCGTCGAGGTGCTCCTCGATGCGGGCGAACGCCTCCTCGTGGGTGCGGACGGAGCGGCCGTAGGGGTCGACGACGTCGACCTCGCCCGGGTCGCGCGGGGCGACGGTCCCGCGGGCGGCCGCGGCCTCGGTGACGACCTGGTCCAACCACGGCTGTGCCGGCACGATGGGCCGCCAGGAGTTGGATCCCCGGCACAGGTCCGCGAAGTCGCCGAGGGCGAAGCACCGTCGCATCGACGCGGGGCGCAGGCGAGCCACCTCGCCGCGTTGGACCCGTGTCATCGTCAGGACGAGGTCGGCGCCCTCGAGCAGCTGTGGCGTGACCTGACGGGCGCGGAAGTCGGTGACGTCGGCCCCGAGCCGACGCAGCTGCTCCCGTGTCTCGTCCTCGATGCCGGAGCCGACCACGGCACCGGTTCCTGCGCTCTCGATCCGCACGCCCGCATCGGGCAGCAGCTGTCGGAGCCGACGCTCGGCGTACGGCGATCGACAGATGTTGCCGGTGCAGACGAAGAGGATGCCGCGGGTCTGAGGGGTGGCCCCGAGCATCTGTACCCCCAAGGTCTCGTGTCCAACAGGTCTACCGCTCGATCGTATGCGGCGTTCCTGTGACAACCCGGACAGAACCGGCATTCACGTCGATGTCACGCAAGGGTCAACTAGCCGAAAGTGTGAGGCTCGCGGCGTCCGGCGCTCGGAGGCCCCGCTCCTAGGGACGGCCGCACTGCCGGTGCGGGCGGGCTCTGCGTTCCATCTTGGCCGCCGTCGGTGTTGCATGGTTTCGGGTTAGCGCCGCCGTTTCAGATACCGTTCTCACCCATTGCATGGAATGAATCGGGCATTCCAGACATGTCGAGTTTAATTGGCGCCCAACGAAACTCAAGTTTGTTATTTCCACGGACGAAAAGTCCCAATGCGATCTACCTTTGTCGCACGTCGAGTCGCTGGGGGGCGAGGTTCTCGACGGTCACGGGGAGGGGACCCACCATGTCTATGCGCCGACTTTTTGCTGCCTCGGCGGCCGCGATCACGATCCTGGCTGCGGGGGCACCGGGGAGCCAGTTCCGAGCCGCCGAGGCGACGACCCTCGAATCAGTCGACACCGCTGTGGCGTCGGCCGTCAGCACCTCCGGCACCGCGACCCAGTTGGCGCTCGATGAGCGTTACCTGCAGTCTGGCGACGCTCCGGCGGTGGTCGATGCGCGCGTGGGCCCGACACTCGCAGCGCCAGCGTCTGGGGACAGCACGAGCGCCCTGAACGCGTTCCTGTCTGCGTCCGCGCCCCGCGGCGTGAAGCGCTTGATTGGCTCGTTCTCTGTCTCAGGCGGCTTGACTGTCCCAGCCGGGGTGTATCTCGACGCCTCCCAGGCCACCATCACCCAGACGACCTCGAACGTCGTCACCCTCACCCTCGGCGCCGGAGCCACCCTGTTCGGTGGGCAGGTCATCGGCAAAGGTACCGACTACGTCGCCGGCAGCTCCCCGCTCGCCATGGGCGTCTCCGTGGCCGCCAACGACGTCACGATCTCCCAGACCCGGTTCACCAACTTCTCTGGCGCGGCAATTCGGCTCACCCACACCACCGGCGTGCGGATCGTCGGCGTCACCATCGTCGGCGTCGGCTCGGGCCTCATCCGCTCCGGCGTTGGCTCCCCTGGCTTTGGAATACTTCTCAACGGCGGTAACTCCTTCGTTGGAATCAGCGACGTAGACATCTCCGAAACCTCCCAAGGCATCATCGGCTCGCTCACCGACACGCACGTCACCCTCGCTGGCTCGCGTATCCACCAGATCCGCGGACAACATGGGGTGTACCTGCAGAACGGCACGGGAGTGAACATCACCGGCCTCGATCTGCGATCGATCCCCTTGAACGGGCTGAAGATCCAACTGTCCGTGTCCAGCGCTGCGGACTCGCTTGCGACGTCAATCTCCGGGGTCACGGCCGACTCGTGCGGGGATGTCGCCGTCAGCCTCAACAACACGGCCGCTGACCTCAGATCGGCGAAGAAGTTCCGGGCAGTCACGATCTCAAACATCACGGCCACGAACTGCGGACGCGGGATTTATCTCGGATCGGTGCGAGGCGGCACCATCAGCAACATCGCGGTCTACAACTGCTCCCTCGACGGCCTGACCATCCTGGACAGTCACGACATCGAGGGCACGGCGCTCGTCGTCGACACCTGCGGGCGCATCGGCCTGCGCTTGACGTCCTCGACCGGCTCCAGCC